>JBBRRN010000035.1:0-14305 GCA_038200685.1 Nitrospirales bacterium | reverse complement strand
TAAGGACAGCGGTCAGATAAAACTGGTACGCTAAATTTTTTCGGAGTTTGAAGATGGAAATTCTTACAGGTCTTGCGGGCAGCCGAATAGTGGTTTAAGAAATACTCGAGCGATTCGAAAAAAATCAATGGTTCAGGTGTCGTCTAGCACACCCGGATGATAGTACGCAGGATGTTCAAAAGGTCCGTCCAGCAAGGCCGCAGGCGAGTCGAAACTGGAGGCGTACCCTCTGGAGTACGTTGAGGATTTCGACGAGTCGAGAACGAAGCTGGCGGGCTTTTAGGACATCCTGCTATTGGATGCCTGCCTGGCGTTGTAACCACCTGACGTACTTCACGATCTGATCAACATCCGCAGGGGTTGCGGCGTCGATCTTCGGCATGTTGCCGAATTCCCAGTGGTGCGCCTTGACGCCGTTGGCTGCCGCACGTTTGAAGGCTTCATCCCCGTGGTGGTTCGGCTCATAGACTTTATGTACTAACGGAGGTCCGTGGTCGGTTCCCACTGCTTGTTTCCCATGACAGGCAGAACAATTCGCGTTGAATGTGGTTTCGCCCGTTTGGAATTCAGCAGGCACAGAGCCGCTTGCGACTGTCGGCTTGGGGGGCTCCGAGGAATCGCAGGCCGCGAGGAGCCCCAGCCCCAGCAACCACACTCCGATCTGAAGTTTTGACGTCATCGTGATTTTCATGGAATCAGGATCATTAGTTTGGCCATCGTGTCACGAACCGTGAAAGGTGAAACGTAGGTCTGCCAAGCGCGTTGTCTTCGAACCGTTTCACGTGTGACGTTTCACATCTCACGTTTTACGCCTTTTATCGCATATGCGAAAAGACCGTAAAAAGCCAAAACAAGCTACCAAGTTGCCCCGCAACGAGTCAACACCGTTCATTTCTCCGTTGCTCTGGTTCACGTACTTCCTGATCAAGAACCGATTGAAGGCACCATCGCTTTCACTTCACAGCTTCCACCACACCATGACCGTAAAGCTGGAACTGGCGAGAACACACGGCTCCCTCATGCGCCGACTGCTCGGGCACTCACTAGGGAATGACGTAGAGTCGAGGGTGTACCTTGGGAGTCTGACTTATGACGTGAAGGAGTTGCAAGCGGCATTGGAAGCGGTGAAGTTCACGAGCATTTGACCCTAGGTATCATCCTGCCGTATGATGGCCTTCCAAGGAGGGCTCACAATGAAACCGATATTGTCTGTCGCAGTCGCAGGAGGCATAGCCGTCACCATCGCTACACAGGAATTACTTCACCATGGACTACCACCCCGCGTCACGAATGACATAGAAATACTCGATCCGCCCAATGGACGATTGGCTCTCACAGCGGAAACATCTGGTGAGACAATCCATTCGTCGATACCAGACCCAAGACCTTGCCAGCCAACGATTGGCTGTATCCTTCAAAAATCCTAGGAGCCAACCGGCCACAATCGATATAATGATTAGAAACCACCACGGCGGATTCTCAAGATACTTAAGGATTAGCTCCATGGTGCCCCCCCCGCTGAATGTTGGCACACTGGAACATAGCCGTTTTTCCATGTCAACACGGTCGAGGAGATATTGCTGTGCGGCCATCCTGCCAATTTGTGGTTTAATCCCTACCCTACTATACCGAGCCTCAATGTGAGGCTTGCATGTGGACTCAGGAGACACCATCCCAAGAAGGGACATATAAATTTCGTCGCAACAAGCGCCAGTCGCCTGAGCAAGTTACAATCAAGGATGACAAAGTAGTTTTTCTATCCGGGAACGTCAAAGCCGTCGCAGATGTCATTGGTCAATGGTCCGGCCCCATTGAGACGAAGAAGGAGCCACAAGAACGCAAATTTGACTCCTTGAAAAAGGTCTCCAATTGGCTACTCGCTCATCGCGGTAAGGTTTTTCTTTCGTTTTTGGGTACGGGTTTCCTGGGGCTTCTAATTCCATTCCTGCTAGGTGTCTTCTCCATTACGAGTTCGAAACTAGTTTATGTTGGCGAACCCCCGGAGTACCCTAAGGCCCCACAGATCGTCCAAACCAAGGTGGAAAATGGACTATGGGTATGGCATATAAAACAAAAGGTACCATTCAGAAATTACGGTGTGGTCCCAGACCATATAGAAAGGGTAGAGATAAGAAGTGATGGTCTGAAACCACTCGCCAAAATTAAAATGCTTCACATAGAAGGGATGGAGTTAGGGTGGTTGGATCGGAAAGAAATTGAATTCGAGGCCTTAGTTTATCTCGACCCACTCCATGATGAAGACAAGCTGACGGTCAAAACATACTACTATGCCTCGAAGGGCAATGAGGTATATGGCGGAGGGTTGATTGTACTGAGATGGGAGGTAAAGAAGTAGTCCAGAGATGTTTGAATGGGCAACATGGCTATGCCCTGGTTATCCTCGCGGAGAGACCCATCTCTGGAGCTACATGGTTGGATTGTTACTGCTGACCGAAATTCAGAATGTCATTCATCGCATTGCGCGGTGATCTCCCGACTTTCGTGTCCAACTTATTTTGCTTATCGGCTTTCAGTGCGGCGTCGACTTCAGGAAACTCCCGGAGAATCTGCATCATCGCCTTGTCTTAGAATCGGTGTTGCACTTCGCGGAAAAGGTTGGCTCTCGAACTGGCTTGGCACCAGCTCGACCCATCGCTTCCGTTCACGTAGGCCGGTGACTGCATCCGCTGCATGAATGCTTCGCGTAGGCCCTGGCCGGAAATCTCCATCTATCTGTCGTAGGCCGATTGTCCTTTTCGATTCTTGATGGTCGATAGGTCGATGTTACCTGCCAGCTCATGTGGCGTCGAGAACTGAGACTGGGCGTCCGACTGAGCTCACAGGTTCCAATGGAACAGGGTGGGGGCAGGTAGGCTCACTTAGGATTACCGTCAAAATTGCCCCTGTCACTGAAGGGATTATTGCCATATTGCCTTTGCCGATCCTCTTCGCGGTGCTGCCATCTATCGCGTTCCAGCTGCATAGCCCGCTCGGACTGTAGGGGCGGCATCCCGGCTCGTTCCCTTTGAATCGATTCGCGGTCTAGGCGCATTTGCTCTTCCAGGTGGCGTTGTTCCTCGGAGTAGCGCTGATCTGCGGGGTGTCCGTAAGTTTCGTCGTTGGCCTGCGCAGCTCCCAGCCAGCTGATGAGGATCAAAGCCGTCATAAGTCTTATTACATTCTTCATTGCAGTTCTCCCTTCTATTTTGTGGGGCCACTCCCCCGGAGACAGCATGCCTTGATTCCTCTTTTATTTGTAGTGTATGTTTCTCTCCACTGCAACGGCAATTCATGCGATCTACTTGTCATTCTCGTCGGATACACTCATAACTACTTAGAATCAGGAGGCACTGTCGCATATGCGATGGGATCCACAACCCCAGCCTTTGCAAATCCTTCCCGCCGAATCACGCAACTATCGCAACGTCCACAAGCCAGCTCTCCTGCCGGATCGTAACAGCTGTGGGTCAGATGGAGCGGGACGTGCAGCTCGATCCCCTTCAGGATAATGTCTGCTTTCGTCAGCATCAGCAAGGGGGCTCTGACATGGAATGGGCTGCCTTCCATGCCGGCTTTGGTACCTTCCTGTACCACCGCTTCAAATGCGCGAATGAATTCAGGGCGGCAGTCCGGGTAGCCAGAATAGTCGAGTATGTTGGCGCCAAAATAAATGAGAGACGCTCCCACAACTTCCGCATGCGCTGCCGCAATCGAGAGAAAGATGAGATTGCGGCTTGGCACATAGGTGACAGGAATGCTCTGGCTACGTTCCTCACCGGGTCGATTCTTAGGCACTGCCGCCGGGCCGGTGAGCGCCGATCCGCCGATGGCGCGAAGATCCAGACTCATCACCAGGTGATTCGTCACGCCCAAGGCAGCTGCGACCTGCCGAGCCCGGTCCACCTCCACTGAATGGCGCTGCCCGTAGGCCATAGTGAGAAAGAAAAGCTCGCACCCCTCTTGCTTGGCAATGGCTGCTGTGACAGTGGAGTCCAGTCCTCCGCTCGCCAAGACGACTGCGCGATGGTTCAATGGCTTCATCACACCCACTCCCACATACGACGCGCGGTGCCTAGTGTCGTCACAGGACTCAAGCTTGCCTAACGACGGAGAGGACGGGATCATGTTGAGGGGAGGAGGATCATGTGGGGGGAAGGAGAAGACTGATCACGCGCATGAACGCCTAGTCTCGATCTTCTTCCCGCTCGATTTTTTCCAGCAGCTCTTCTTTCGACTGACACTCAACGCAGAGCTTCGCAAACGGGACGGCTTCTAATCTCCGCTCACTGATCTCAACACCACATTCCGCGCAGATACCATAGGTGCCTTCGTTAAGCCGTGTTAACGCTTCATCGATGGCCTGCCGTCGGCGATTGCGCATTTCCATCAAGGAAATGCCTAGCTCGCGATCGAGGTCCATGAGGGATTGGTCTCCGACGTCGCGTGCAGATTCAAGCCGCCGCTGTTTATCTTCAATGAGGGACTGGCCCAGACTTCCTTCAATCTCTTTAATAATGTCCTGCCGCTTTCGGACCAACATCTGATGGAGAGCTTGGCGGCGGCGTTCCCGGTCTTCGCGTTCTTTCGCCGATTCTTTCGGCTTGGCAGCAAGAGGGGAAACAGCCATACTGATAATTTTTTCTACGACTACAGTTGGAGTGTGGGTTGGTTTGCTCACTGGCTTCGAGACCTTCTCCTGCACGGTGGCCTTTGCTGCTGGTTTCTTCTTGGCGGGTGATTTTATTGCCATGACGGATCCTACTCCTGGGATGAACACGGAGTCACCGGAAAATTTCCGGCATTCATAGCACGGTGCTCCCGCCTTTGACAAGAGGTTGTAAGGAGAGGCTGAGAGATTAAGGGTAGAGGATTGTTGAATGGATGGGGTAGCCGATCAGTTTCTCTCGACCCTTCAGGCCCTGGAGTTCAACGAGAAAGTCGAGTCCGGCGATTTCGCCTCCCAATTGACGAACGAGAGACACCGTCGCGGCCGCTGTGCCCCCGGTGGCCAGCAAGTCATCCACGATCAACACCCGTTCTCCCATACCGATCGCGTCGCGATGGATGGCAAGGGAGTTCGACCCATACTCCAGGCTGTATTTAACTTCAAAACTGTCGCCGGGCAACTTGCCGGGTTTCCGGACTGGGACGAATCCGGCGTTCAACCGATTTGCCAATATTCCTCCGAAAATGAACCCGCGCGACTCGATGCCGACGACTTTGGCGACTCGATGTCCCTGATAGTAGGCGGTCAATTCATCGGCGATCGATGTCAGGGCGTGGGCGTCTTTGAGTAGTGTGGTGATATCGTAGAAGAGAATACCGGGCTTGGGGAAGTCGGGGACTTCCCGAATGAGAGCGTGGTAGTTGATGGGGGGCATCGATCAGAGCAGGTCGGCTTGTGTCATGGTTCTGCGTTCAATGGTGTGGCGTAAACGGGCCAAGGCTGCCATTTCAATCTGGCGGACACGCTCACGGGTCAATCCCATCTCCCGGCCGATTTCTTCCAATGTTCTCGCCTCGCTTCCATCGAGCCCAAAGCGCAACATGATAACAGTTTGCTCCTTTTCAGGCAACTGCCGCACCCACTCCATCATCTCTGCTCGACGCATCACCCCCTCGGCTGTATCGGCAGGCGAGACGCAGGAAGGATCTTCAATCACATCGCGTAAGAATGTGTCTCCGCCCTCACTGATTGGACTATCCAACGAACAGGTTGTACGGATCACTTGCTTGAGATCCACCACCGTTTCTTCCGTCGTTTTCATCCGTGCCGCGACTTCCGACGCAGTCGGTTCTCGTCCAAGTTCCTGAACGAGCCGCTCCACCTTGGTGAGGTACCGGTTCAAACGCTCCACCACATGCACCGGCAACCGTACGAGCTTTCCCTGATTGATAATCGCTCGTTCGATGTATTGCCTGATCCACCAGGATGCGTAGGTGCTGAAGCGAAACCCGCGTTTATAGTTGAACTTTTCGACGGCCTTGATCAGCCCAAGATTGCCCTCTTCGATGACATCAGAAAAGGGGAATCCTCGATGCATGTATCGCTTGCCGATGCTGATCACCAACCGAAGATTCGATTCGATCATCTTTTGGCGTGCCTGCTCGTCGCCCGCCATAACCCGTTTGCCCAGTTGCTGCTCTTGCTTAAAGGTCAGTAGGGTGGAGTGACGGATCTCGCGCAAGTAACACTTGAGGGTATCCAATCCTTCGGAGCGGCGGCTCGATTTGTCCTCGTCGGCGGGCGACTCGTCCGCTCTCGACGATGCGCCAGTGTCCTCGTCGTCATGGTCGACGGTGTGTCGCCGTGCTTCATTCAGATCGTGTAATTCTTCGCCCCCTCGCCCCATACGTTCCGTTGCTCCTACCCGTGTTCTTCAGTACCACACTTGAAAATCTACAAATCGTCCTGTTGCTAGACTCCACTCCACGTCAATGGCTGTAACTCGCGCTGCCAGCGGCCCACTTTTGAGGTCTTCGATCAGGGTCAGAATCTGATCTTTGCGGCCCTCAACTTCAAGTTTGACTCGGCCGTCATCGAGATTCCTCACACCCCCGCAGAGACCTCGTTGCGATGCGACACGAGCCGCAAACGCTCGATAGCCGACTCCTTGAACCTTTCCTTTCACCGACAGCCTCGCTCGGAGCACTATCGATTCAATCTGTTCGGCCATACATTCAGACAGGCAGCGCAGTACCAAGACGCCTATTCAATGAACGGATACTCTCACACCTCCGCAGAGGCGTCACGCGTTTTGCGATTCCGTGCGCGTAAATGTTGCCTATCGATCTGAAACGAAAAATGCAACGCGTGAAGAGATTCGCCGCATGCAAGAACGGCGCAGCAATTCCTCTACACGCGCCGGAAATTGCAAGAGTATGAGATGGAGAAATGGCTTCGAGCTGAGGCACGAACAAGCTTGGTTTAGGGCGGCATGAATCACAGAAGTGTCTATCCCGTGCCTCAATACAAGAAGAGGTTCCGGGTCGAGCAAGCTCTGTGTGGTCGGGGCGAGAGGATTTGAACCTCCGACCCTTGCGTCCCGAACGCAATGCGCTACCGGGCTGCGCTACGCCCCGACAAAATTCACAGAACCACAAAGCGAGGGGGGATTGTCTTACATCAGTGGGTCGAAACGCAAGCCATGGGCATCGGCCACTGCTCGACAGGTAATCTTTCCTCTGGACAGGTTGACTCCTTTCGCCAATCCAGCGTCTGCCCGCACGGCCTCTTTCACTCCCTGCGAGGCCAGACGCAGGAGATACGGAAGCGTGGCATTCGTCAACGCCACAGTCGACGTACGCGGAACAATTCCCGGCATATTGGACACGCCATAATGGAGCACGTCGTCCACCATATGGATCGGGTTCGAATGGGTCGTGGGTTTCGTGGTTTCGAAGCAGCCACCTTGATCGACCGCGACGTCCACCACCACGGCTCCCGGCTTCATGCGCGCCACGAGTTCACGCGAGACCAACTTGGGTGCGCGAGCCCCAGGAACGAGGACCGCTCCGATGACGAGATCTGCGGCCATCACTGTTTCGTCAATCGCTGCTTGCGAGGAGGCACGTGTCACAATTCGACCACGATACAATTCGTCAAGTACTCGGAGCCGTTCAAGGTCGAGATTGATCACCGTCACATGGGCCCCCATCCCGACCGCAATCCGAGTCGCTGCGCTGCCCACCACTCCCGCTCCTAACACCACGACCATTCCAGGCTCTACCCCTGGCACACCCGCCAGGAGAACGCCTCGCCCTCCGTGCGTCTTCTCCAGATAATGTGCCCCGATTTGTACCGACATTCGCCCTGCGATTTCGCTCATCGGCTTGAGCATCGGCAATGTGCCGTCTTTTGCCTCGATCGTTTCGTAGGCGATCGCGGTGATCGTCGTATCCAGGAGTGCCTTTGTGAGATCCGGTAAGGAAGCCAAGTGTAGATAGGTAAACAGGGTTTGTCCCTGCCGGAAAAAGCAGCATTCAGAAAGCAATGGCTCCTTGACCTTCACGATGAGCGTCGCCTGCTGGAATAGTTGCTCTTTCGATTCTGCTGTGATGGCGCCAGCACTCCCGTAGTCCTCATCTGAGTATCCGCTGCCGACTCCGGCCGATCGTTCGATCCAAACCTCATGGCCGGCCTGTCGCAATGCTTGCACTCCATCGGGCGTGACGCTGACACGGTACTCATGATCCTTAATCTCTTTAGGGACCCCGATGACCATGGCTACTTTCTCCTCTCGCAATGGATACTCGAAACTCGGCCTATTCTATAGGAGGAGGTCGAGAAAGTCTGTGAGCCTGCCTCGGGTATGAGGAGTCGCCTCTCTCAGTGGACAGTGCGCTGAAGCCTAGTGTAAGATTCGCCGCTCTTCATCTCATGCTCGACAGAGGGAGGCTCTTATGGATTCTGCAGCTGGGTCCTGCAATGCCTGCGGTGCTACCGGTACCACGCTGATGAAGTTATCGCTCGGGAAGGATTTTTTTGGCCGGGCCTATGACCGACTGTCCCCTTCGAGCGATCAAAGCCCAAAATGGTACTGCGAAAGTTGCTCGATGCAGAAAAATCTCCAACGGGATTTCCGAGACATTTCCGCCGAAACCGACAAGCTTGTAGGCGGACAGTCCTCTGAACTGTCGAAGTCCGATGAGTTCCAGCGTGCGGCGTTGCGGGTGAGAGAAATCGTCGCTCTGCTCGATGCCGCACAGACCCATTCACCGCTGCTCGCAAGCGGCGAGGTGGCACGGTTACTCGAACGACTTCATACCATCACTGTTTCAGCATAGGCTACGATCGATCATGTCTGGGTACAAACGCCACATTTTCGTCTGTACGAATCAACGGAGTCCCGACGATCCCCGTGGGAGTTGCTCGAAGCTTGGTTCTGAGGCGCTTCATGCTCATTTCAAACAAGAAGCGAAGCGATTGGACTTAAAAGACGTTGTCCGTGCCAATAAAGCCGGGTGCCTCGATCATTGCGCCGAAGGGCCGAGTGTAGTGATCTATCCTGAAGGTGTGTGGTATCAAGTCAAATCCGAGGCCGACGTGACGGAAATCATGGAGCGTCACGTTATCAAAGGCGAGGTCGTGACCCGTCTCATTATGCCCGATCACCCCGTTCCCACGACACTCCCTCCGCTCACATCGTAGCGCCGCGCTACAAGGAACCTCATGGCCGTAGAAGAAAAGTGGAAAGCCAACCTTGAGAAGGTGGCCTTCATGAAGCAGTTTCCTGGGTTACTCGGAAACTGGGATTCCTTGGCGGGTAGGACCATCAAGGCCGTTATCCTGCTCAAGGGAAAACAGGGGGCCGCTGTGCTCGTATGCACCGACGGCGCCTTCACCATCGTGCCTCCGATGGCGTCGGAGCCGTACGAGTTGGGCGAGGCATTGGCTGTGGCACGGACGCTCCTTGAGCCGACGCATCAGGCGGCCTATGTGGAGTATGATCGACTGGCCAAGAAGGACAAAGACGCCCTCAAGTCGGCCAGGGTCGAGAAGATTCTTGGAGCGATTCAGAATAATCTGGAGCAGCATCCGGAATTGAAAGATCGCTTGAAAGAACTCGTGAAGGAGTGGAAGTGAGTGACAGCCTCCCCGATAGAAACATGTTCGACATCTTTTCCCAGGGTCTCTTTGAAGGAGTCAAGCCTATGATGGTCATTCGCGATCACCTCGTCCGTCATCCCGACCGCTGTACCCATCAAGCCATCTGTGTTCCGATCTGCCCAACCGGCGCCTGGCTCTCAACCCCTCCCTACAAGTTCGATGCTTCTCGCTGCCTGGAAAGCTGCCGCCTCTGCCTGGACGCCTGTCCCTCGCAGGCGATTTACGCGGTGTTCAAGAAAGGGGAAAAGATGTTGGAGCCGCAAAAGAAGACGGGGTAGCCTGGCCGTCCCCTTTGCTCGCGCAACGCGCGGCCTGAGAAGGCCCTCGTTGGACGCGCGCAGTCGGGGATCAGCCAGCCCACCCTTGGAAAGCACGGAAGATAGAACTTGGGCTAGGGTTCACTTTTCTTAACTCCAGTGGGCGATCTAGTCAACATTCTGGCTTTTAATTCACACCAGTGAGCTTTGTCTCCCATTGTTCAATTTGACATGAACGAAGACTTCTTTTCGATAGTCGGTCATCTTGCTCAGCGTCGTCACAAGGAGGATCAACTGAGCAATACCTTTCGA
Organism: Nitrospirales bacterium; assembly: GCA_038200685.1. Lineage (GTDB taxonomy): Bacteria > Nitrospirota > Nitrospiria > Nitrospirales > Nitrospiraceae > Palsa-1315. The sequence continues at coordinate 4,126 of JBBRRN010000035.1, read as the reverse complement.
GCGTGTTTTGTTCAATCAAGATCGTTTCGCAGCACAGTTCTACGACAGCTGCTAACGGTGTGTGGCTTTCCAAATAAGTTAGCGGCTCCGAGGAGTGGACATGCCAGACTCAGTTGACGGAAGTTTTTGGGAGGAAGAACCCGGATGTGTGTCGATATGACATCGAATTAGTGAATGGTAGCGGAAGGAATTCAAACACCCCCGGACATTTTAGACTAGAAAGCAAAATAGAGGCGCCCCTCTCAGAGTCGCAATTACGAAGATATAAGCGCCGAACCGGTGTCCAACTAGTCGCGATCACAAAAAATTATCCAGAGGTTCCTGAGGTTCCTATTGAGAGGATGCGTCGCAAAGGGATAGCCTCACTTCGTTGGCAAGACATTCATCGAGCATTAACCGCTGCTAGAAACGATACGACGATTGACAAATTCCTTACGGGACAGTTTCTAAGCTACCTGGAGGTTTCAAACATGGCATTCCGGGAAATCCGACTTCCTCAATTGGAGGACTTCGCCGATCTTTTACGCACGATCAGAATCCAACAAAGAGATGGAAGAGTCCCAAAGATCGGCACCTTTACAACCGGGAACGACTGTCTGCTAATGCTAGGAGATTTGGATCGGGAAATTAGAGATTACCTGCCAAAGTCAGGCGGATGGAAGACATGGGATCCTGGATATTCCCAGACAAATAGTGAGAAGGACGGTGTTTGGCATTCATTGGGTTTTCAACGGTACAAAGGTTCACGCAGGAAGGTGGTACTCGATTGCTCCCTGGATTTTCCTGACGACAAGAACGAGGATATTTACTGGGGCTTGTCTCTGACCGGTGGAAAAAAGGTTGAGAGGGAACACTGTCGCCGAATCAAGAACTACTGTAAGAAAGGCCTACTTGAGAGGGAAGAACTTCGAAAAGAGGCGGTCTCACTCCTGAAACGTTGGAAAGTATATAAATAGAAAGATCGACCCAAGATAAGATTCCAACCTCAGCCATACCCACTCTCTCTTCCTGTGGTCCACGACAAATTACAACCAAACCTCACTCATACGATCTGCTTCCGGAGGTGCCCCCAATACGCAGTCCCTACATGTCCGCAGGCGAAGGTCCCTGTTGTGAGTGCCATGATTTGGTAGACCTTGCTGCGAGGGATTTTCACTTTCACGGCGGGGTTCAAGAGGTCGGGTGAATTCATGACGAGCTTCAGCGATTCACCAGCAGAGAGAATTGGCCACATGCAGGACAAGCGCAGACGAGTTTCAGATCGTGGAATTGACATGGTGTAGAGCCATCCCTGGTCGAGATGTTCCACTGCCATGCGGACGAGTTTGCTTAGGACTGGTTGAAAACGTGCGCGATTCTGCTGGTCAAGTAAGTCTCGCGCAGTGAGTCCAGCTTCGGCCAGCATGGACGTCGGCACATAGCATCGACCTTTCTGGAGGTCGTGTGCGATATCTTTCACAATGTTCGTGAGTTGGAGGCCCTTCCCAAATCTCACGCCGACCTCCGACATCTCCCGCACCTTCCATGAGGCCAACGCCTTCCGGTGCGCACACATCAAATCTGTCCAGAATTCGCCCACGCAGCCGGCGACGTAATAGGTGTAGCGGTCCAAATCATCGAGCGTCTTGAGCGCCGTAAGGTTTTCTGCCGACGTTCCGGGGAAGACGGTGAGATCCATCTCCATGCCCTGCGTCAGCGTCGTCATGAGTCGCTGTACGCGGCGGCGATCGTTCGGTGAAAAGGTCTGGAAGAGCTTGAAGCAATCTTCCAGCCGCTCAAGCAGGATGCGCTCGGAAGAATTTTGTTGGATTGGTCCCACTGCGTGTTGGATCTCCCGCACCTGAATCCAGGCAATCTGATCGCTTACGAACTGAGTTTTGAGTTGGCCGAGTAAATCCAGCCGACCCGGACGGTCGATCAGCTCCGTGTCCGCAATCGTGTCCGCTGCGCGGGCAAACAGGTAGGCGAGGCTGACTTGATCGCGCACATCTGCCGGAACCACGACCAACGTCGTGTAGAAAAGACGGGACACTTGCTTGAGGAGATCGCGGAGCAATTCCTGGTTGGAGGTCTCTATGCTCGTAGCCACATCTATTGCACTTCCAGCTTCCCTTCCATCCCTTTATCGCGATGGCTGGGCAACGGCCAGAGCCGTTTGTAGCAGTAGATGGGAAATGTGCCGGTCTGAGTCGGTGTAAATGTCACGATGACTGTCTTGCCGGCACTGACATCCTGTTCAACGGATAGGCTTCCCGCTGGGTCCTTGATAATGAAATTGTGCGGGATAATCGTCGTCACGCTAGTCAACGTCAGTTCAACCGGCTTCCCAGCTTCGACAATCAAATGGTTGGGACTGTACGTGTAGCTATCAAGTGTGACCATGGCTCGCTGTACCCCGTCTGCCGCTACCGAGATCATCATGGGAGGACCGGACTGAGAGGGTTCCGCTCCATGAACGATAGCCACGCCGACCGATGTCAGCGACCAAACCATCGCCATCATGTTGAGCAATTGCCCGGGCGCCTTCTGCATGAGCCATTTCTAACAGGAAGGGCGGGAACCGGTCAACTTTGCCTAAGAGTTTCACGGGCTTGAGGTGCCTTGACCTCGGCATATTCGGAGTTATCATCATGAGCATTGTTTGGATAGTCTCGATGGAGTGCATTTCAGCTGATCGGTTAGTATAATCACACTCACTGGTCACTCGCTCAATGAATGATGAGGCGAGCACGTGGTCTAGAAGGAGGATCTCGATGAAGTGGATGAAAGGCATGTTCCTGCTGCTGGCCGCTAACATACTGATCATGGTGACGCTGTCGCTCACCGTGCCGTTGTTGATCAATATCGTCCTGCCCATGTTTGGAGTCGATCTGCGGGGAGCAGTCGACCTCAGTTCCTTAGTCTGGGCCCTCGCGTTCGGCTTTGGTGGCGCTTTTATCAGTTTGGCCTTCTCTAAACAAATGGCTCGGGCGATGCTGGATTGCCGCCAGATCACCCAACCCCGGTCGCATGCCGAACAGATCGTTTACGGCTCCGTCCAGGAGATTGCACAACGACTCCAGATCACGATGCCTGAGGTGTGGGTGTACGAAGCCCCAGACCCCAACGCTTTCGCCACAGGGCCCAGCAAGAACAATTCGATGGTGGCCGTTTCGACCGGGTTACTGAGCAATCTACAAGAACAAGAAGTGCGCGCCGTCCTCGCCCATGAAATGGGACATGTCTACAATGGAGACATGTTTGCCACGACGGTGTTGGCGGGACTGATGAATACCTTCGTCTACTACATTGCGATGTGGGTGCGCCGGTTCTTCGCAGAGCGCGATCAAGCCATGCTCGGCTTTGGGCTGTCATTCGTGCTCCAGATTGTCGTCAGCATTCTGGCCTCGATCCTGATTTGCTGGTTCTCGCGTCAGCGTGAGTATGGCGCGGATGCCTTCTCCGCTAAGGTGTACGGGAAGGATTCGATGGTCTCGGCTCTTCGAGCGATCGATCGGTGGGTCAGTCGTTCACAGGTCGAGTATTCTACCCAGGACGCGCTTGCAACGATGAAGATTTCAGGTACTTCATCTGGCTTCATGCATTTCTTCGCTACGCATCCGCCGGTCGAAGCGCGTATTGCTGCGTTGGAACGGCTCTAACTCGGAGGCGCCTGATGGAAAAATCGCATCAGCTATTGGGGGCGCGCTTGCAGCAATTGGCTTGATCGCAGGTATTGGATCGAGTGATCTACTTGGGCCAACCCATGCAGCGGCGAAACAGGAAGGGGCTGTACGTATGGCAGCACAGACGCCGATGGTCTATGACTTTACGCTGAACGATATCGATGGGAAGCCAGTTTCACTCAGCCAGTTCCGTGGTAAGGCTCTGTTGCTGGTGAACACGGCTAGCTTTTGCGGCAATACGCCGCAATATACAGACCTAGAAAAGATGTATGAACAGTATCGGGAAAAAGGCTTTGAGATCCTGGCGTTCCCCGCGAACAACTTCGGGCAGCAGGAGCCGGGGACGAATACAGAGGGCGGTTTCAAGTTCCAAGTGCAACGGGTGAATGATGGCGCAGTTGCGCATAGACTTCCAGGGGCGTGGCAAAGTCGAGACATTTCCTCGGGCGGGTGTTCAACCG
>JBBRRN010000034.1:0-14508 GCA_038200685.1 Nitrospirales bacterium | reverse complement strand
TCCATGAGTTCGACGATGTTCTCGATCGTGTCTAGCAACTGCTTACCCCACTGCTGTACATGTTCGGTGTGATCCCCGGCAAACCCAGCTTCTTCAACCCTTCGAGCGTCAGCTCTGCGGTGTATCGCACGAAGATGAGCAATTTGTTCGGCCCGATTGGCCCCTTCGCAGTCTTTAAGTCTCCCACTTCGTGATCCCGTTTGTCCCCCGCAAGGCAACAGCCAAACACTCTGCAGAGCAAATCCTGCTCGTTCAAGGCCGCACTCATCGGGGCAGAGGGAATAGACGTCGCGTTGTACATCAGATTCATCTCGTTGAGATCCAGGTCAGCATTGGCCGCTTGTTTGAACTGCCGAACAAACACATCTCCTGATGACGACTGAAAAGACTAATGATCATAATAATGCTGACGCACTTCAGCCTGCCACTTGAGAAACACAGAAGAGAGTTGTCTTTTATCGGCATCGGAAGACATTGACATAGGCATCTCATAGAGAAATACATCAGAGACTCCCAAATCGAATATTCCTCCGGCTAACCCCGGCTCCTTAAAGACTAGAAGTGGGAGGCCTGCAGAAAACAAGACGCCTGCCTCGAGCTGATTCCATTCAGTAGGGAGTATAACTATCTCAGTAACCTCCTTCTGCTTCGAAGTCCCATATTTCCGAATACCCTGTTGGACTCGAAATTGTTCAAATCCAAGAATCACACCTCCAGAACAGTGCCGGGCGAGGACAGTAACTTCGCGGAGGGGGAATTGAGTGGCAAAATCGGATACCCCAATGGCGCGAGGCTCAAGATCCAACCCTTCCAGCCGCTCATAAATCAGCTGCCTTGATGCCTTCTGTGGTTCTGATAGCGTGGTAGGACAAGATACAAACACAGGTATCTTCATACGTTGGTCTCCTTCTGCATCCTGATTTTGTTTGAAATGGGGTATTCCTTTGACGCACGTGCGCGGTCCTGACTTTTCGTACCCATGGGAAAGTCCAGGCAAACCCCGGGCGGCGATTACCCCCGCCCGTTCGATGCCATGGATGACTGGTTTCGGACCGAGGCCCAGTGCCGTAACTACATCCGGGCTTGTGCTAGCCGAACGGGTTCGTTTGCGAGCGTTGCGGGGTTGCCGGGGAGTCTTGGGTGATTGCGCGCGGCGTGTTTTTTCGATGCAAGGCCGGCGACAGCAGCACGTCGCGGACGGCGGCACGGTGTTCCCGGACACTCGCACACCGTTGCGCACATAGTTTCTGGCAATGTGGTTCATCATCAGCCAGAAGAATGGCATGAGCGCCATTGGGCTGCAGCGAGGACTGGGCTTGGGCCGCGACGAACCGGCTTGGACGTGGCGGCACAAGCTGCGCAGAGCCTTGGTACGACCGGGCCGGGATCGACTTACGGCGAGATTGACGTCGATGACACCTACGTTAGTGGACCTGAAGAGGGTAAGCAGGGCCACACGAGCGAGAAGATGTCCCTCGTCGTGGTCGCGATAGAGAAACACGGTCGAGCAATCGGTCGCATCCGACTGAAACGCGTCAAGGATGTTTCCGCCGAGAGGCTGATGGACTTTACTCGAGAGACCGTGGAGCCTGGCACGACCATGCGCACCGCCGGGAGGAAAGGCTCTGCGGGCCTCTCTGCCGCAGGGTACACGCATCGCATAACCGTCATCCGCAGTGGGAACGAGCAGGCTTACGAAGTTACGCCACCAGTTCATCACACCGCCTCGCTGCTCAAGCGGTGGCGACTCGGAACCCTTCAGGGAGGTGTTCAACCCCAGCACCTCGATTACGACCTCGATAATCGTATGGTTCGCTTCAACCGCCGCCGATCACACACCCGTGGACTGCTCGTTTACCGTCCGGATCAACAAGCTGCCGCCGCCCCGTCACCGTACCTTGGTGTATGGCCAGTCGCCGAGACGTGCGTGAAGGGGGGAAGAGGCTAAATCCGAATGTAGAAACTGTCATCTCAAGGCCTAACTGCAAGGAGGTCCATTGAAGATGCTCAGATTACTCGATTCGGAGAAAAAGCGCTAGGGCGCAGTCAGAATGATCGATAAACCTCCGTGAAATACCTCAGCAAGATAGCCGAAAAAACCACCTCAGATCGCCGAGCGTCGCAGTGGACTAAAACAGCCGCGCACATTTAGCTCGCACTCGACAGCAAAATGGAAGGCCCACATAGTGGTGATCTCTCGGTCAAAGCGTGGAGCGTTGGTCAGATGCTGATGGAGATACATCAACGTGAGGGCGTTGATGACAGGGTAATATTGACTGAGATTGCGGTGGTAGCCGCCGTTAAGTTGTCCTCCGTACCACCAACACCCCGTCACGGATCGTGATAAGCACGGCAGAGACGCGCGGATCGCTCGATACCACTCGATTCAGTTCTTGAATGGCCGCTGTCTTTTCATCCGGCGGCGGCTGTTTCAACACATCCCCGTCCCACAGGACGTTGTCGATCAGGATGACGCCCTGTGGCGACAGCAGATCCAGCGCGCGCCGGTAGTAATTCACATAGTTGATTTTGTCGGCGTCGATGAAGATCAGATCGAATGGTCCTTTGACGTGCCGCATTGTCTCAAGCGCCGGCCCCATGCGGATCTCGATCTTCTTCCCGATCGGCGATCGCGCGAAATACCGGCGCGCGAGCGCGGCCGACTCCTCATCGACTTCACACGTCAGCACCGTCCCATTCGCCGGTAGCGCTTCGCCAAAACAGAGCGCGCTATAGCCAGTGAACATGCCGATCTCCAGCACGCTGGTGGCCTGAACCAGTTGCGTCATCATCTTCAGAAAGGCTCCCTCAAGCGGCCCGACGATCATCTGAGGCGCCTCCATGCGCCGCTGCGTCTCTTCCCGCAAGGCGCGGCAGAGGTCCGACTCCGGTATGGAGTGGGCTTGGGCATAGGCTTCGATGTCGGCGGATACGAGTGTATTCATCGGTGAGACCATCGATTTGAAAACGAATGGCTCCTTGCGTACACTACGCCACACAATGCCAATCGGCGCGATCATAGCATAGAGGAGATACTCGACTGTGAAAACCCTGAAAACTGTTGATGCCTTGACGACCAGACTCTTGGAGATTCAGCGCATTAACAGCGCGGCCTCGCTCCTCTCGTGGGATCAAGAAACCTACATGCCGGCCGGCGGGGGCGAAGCCCGCGCCGAACAGATTTCGACGCTCCAGGGCATCGCACACCAGAAGTTCGTGTCGCCCGAAGTCGAACAGTTGCTCACCACCTGGGTCGATCCGGAGAGCGGTGAAATCCGCGATACCCCCGGCGAAGGCTGGGATGAACCCAGTCGATCGCTGCTCCGAGAAGTGTGGCGCGACTATCGCCGCGCGAAGAAGCTGCCCTCGGATTTTGTCGTCAAACTCAGTCGAGAATGCTCACTGGCGCAACAAGTGTGGGTGGAGGCTAAAGAAAATCAGGCCTTCTCGCAATTCCTCCCGAATCTCCGCACGGTCTTATCGCTCAAGCAAGAAGAGGCCGAGTACCTCGGATACCAAGACTCGCCGTACAATGCCCTGCTCGATGAGTACGAACCGGGTTCGACCATCGCGGCCTTGCGGCCATTGTTCGCACAGGTCAAAGGGCGCCTTGTCCCGCTACTCAAAAAGATTCAACAGAGTTCGGTTCAGGTCGACGATACGATGTTGTTTCATACGTTCGACCAGACCCGTCAATTGGAGTTCGGCCGGATGGTCTTGATCGCCATGGGGTACGACTTCGAACGGGGACGCCTCGATCTGTCGGCGCACCCCTTCACAACGTCATTTCATCCGACGGATGTGCGCGTCACCACCCGTGTGCATGAGCACGATCTCCAATCCTGTCTATTCAGCTGTATCCATGAAGGCGGCCATGGGTTGTACGACCAGGGTCTCGACCCCCGCTACTTCGGCACGCCGCTGGGCGATTCGGTCTCGCTCGGGATTCATGAGAGCCAGTCACGCATGTGGGAAAACTGCGTGGGCCGGTCTCGACCGTTCTGGCGTTTCTTTTACCCCATGCTCCAGCAAACCTTTCATCATCAATTACGCGCCCTCGACGTGGAACAATTCTACGCGGCGATCAACCGCGTGAAGCCGTCGCTGATTCGAGTTGAAGCCGATGAGCTCACCTACAATCTCCACATCATGTTGCGATTCGAAATCGAGCAGGATCTCGTCGAAGGGCGGACGCGCCCGGAGGACTTGCCGGGGATCTGGAACCAGAAAATGGAGGAGTACCTGGGCATTGTGCCTTCCAACGATGCGGAAGGCGTGCTGCAAGACGTGCACTGGTCGTTCGGCGCCTTTGGCTATTTCCCGACGTACACGCTCGGCAATCTCTACTCTGTTCAATTCTATGAGCAGGCCAAACTGGAGATCCCCCATCTGGAGGATGAAATTGCGGCAGGGCAATTGATGGTGTTGCGGCGTTGGCTCGGACAAAAGATTCATCGCTGGGGCCGGATGTTCACGCCGGATCACCTCGCCCAGCGCGTGACAGGGAAAAGCCTCGACCCTGAACCGTTCTTATCCTATGTAGAGCATAAATACGGGGAGTTGTACAAGCTCTAGCAAGTTGCGAAACAACAAAGTTTGTATGCGAACGCCCTGAGAGTTTTCCGTGCGGCGTAAGAGGAAAACATCTCCGCAGGATGCTCAAAAAGTTCGTCCAGCAAGGCCGCTGGCGGACGTTTTCAGCATCCTGCATATCCCATCGCCAGATTCAGCTCCGCCAAGCTCGCAGCAGGCAACATGAACTCGGCCTGTACCTCAATGCGAGACGGCACCAAGATCGTCGTATGGAACACAATATCGCGGATTGGGATCTTGAATTCGGGTTGCTGTGGGGTGCTCAACTCGACTGACTCGACCGATTGGGTAATTGTCCCGCTATCTTGCGGCCCATAGACCGCCACCACCGCCTTCAGAATCTCCGCGACCTTCTCGTTCGTCTCCACTCCCTCAATGCTTTTCTCCAGCAACGGAATGACCTCTTCTTGTGCCTGGTCGGACAGCGTGAAATTTTCCACCCGTTCCTTTCGGCGTAGCGACATCAAGTCGTTATCGAGATCCTTGCTGAATGCCCCATAGGCAAACCGGAAGAACTCGAAGTGAAAGCCTTTAAAGCCCTTGCCGAACATCTGCAGCTCGCACAAAAAACACAGTTGCTGGAGCTTCACATCGCTGAGTAATCCGTAAGATTCCGTCAGATGCAGAACATAGAGCAACAGAGCCCGGTCGACCGTAATCTGATTGGGTTTCCGCATGCAGGGAATCTCTCCATTCTTCCGTCTTTTTTGGGTGGAGCACTATAGGCAGCGCCGAAGATCTCCGTCAATTCCTCCCCTAATATATGCCGTTCCGCACAACACCCCTTGACCAGTCAGGCACATTTCGTCTTTAATAAGCCCCATCGGAGGTCCGTCTTGGCGAATACGCATGTGAAGGAAATGCAGGCGTTGAAAGAACACCTGGGCAAGCATCAGCTCAAGCTCACCCGCCAACGTGAATTGATTCTGAATGCGTTCCTCCGGCAAGAGCACATTACCGCGGAGGCCATGTATCACCAGCTGGCGAAAGCCGATCCTCATCTGGGGCTCGCGACCATCTACCGGACACTCAATCTGTTCTGCGATGCCGGCCTCGCACAAGCTCGGCATTTCGGCTCTCAGACAAAATACGACAACGTGTCGCACAAGGGCCACCACGATCACCTCATCTGCACCGGATGCGAAAAGATCGTGGAATTTGAAAACGAAGAAATTGAGCGGCTCCAGGAAGAAGTGGCCACCCAAAACGGATTTACCATCAAAACTCACCGACTCGAGCTGTACGGCCTCTGTTCTCGCTGCCGTCATTGACGAACCGGCTTTTTTTTAGTATCATTTTGAGACAGCTTATCAATTTCAATTTCGCAAGGATCTCCATATGTTATATGTATGCTCCGTACCCACATTATGCCGATCAATCCTCTCAAGCCTCCTACTACTCGTTGCATCAGGAATCTTTGCATCCTCGGCCCCGGCTGCCGATACACTCACGATCTACTCCGGTCGCTCGGAACGTCTCATCAAGCCAGTGCTCGATGCCTTTACGGCAAACACCGGCATTCACATCGAGCTGCTGTCGTCCGGCACGACTGAATTGGTCAATCGGCTGAAGGCTGAAGGCGATCGCACATCGGCAGATCTCTTAATTACCAACGACGCCGGTAGTTTAGAACTGGCCCGAACAGCAGGCCTGCTCCACCCATTGAATATGCGGGAAGTTGAACGAGCCATCCCGGCACAGTTTCGCGCATCGGATAACGCGTGGGTGGGACTCTCCGGACGATTCTGGATCGTGGCGTATAACACCACGATGGTCAAACCAGACCAAGTGAAGTCGCTCCTCGACCTCGCCGATCCGAAATGGAAAGATAAGATTGCGATTCCGAATTCCGGCAGCGAGTATTTGCAAGCAGGCGTATCGGTCATCCGCGCCACCTATGGCGAGGAAAAGACCAAGCAGTTCCTGCAAGGCCTCAAGGCCAATGCCGACAGCCAGGTCTACCAGAAAAGCTCGCAGATTGTGGATGCTGTCGCCAAAGGACAGGTCGCGCTGGGTATCGTGAATCACTACTACGTGTACCGCCACCTGGCCGCTCAACCAGGAGCGCCGATCGCAGTGTTGATGCCGGATCAACAAGAAGGTGGCATGGGGGCAATCATGAATGTCGCCGGCGTCGGCATCATCAAGTCGACCAAGCATCTCGACAGCGCCAAACTGCTTGTAGAATTCTTAGTCGCGCAAGCGGGGCAGAAGTTATTCGCGGATCTCGACAAGGAATATCCCCTCCACCAGGATGTGAAGGCAGACCCAGCGCTCGTGGAACGGAAGAGTTTCCGCGCGGCACTGGTCCCCCTCTCCAAACTCGCCGAACTGCGCGAACCGACTCTCACACTGATCGAACAAGTGGGTCTCCGGTAGCTCGAAGGGACCCATCGTGAACACGATTCGACGCCAACTGACTTCGCCACTGCAACTCGTTGTCTTGGCGACTGCGGGAATTATCCTGCTCCCGCTCGGCTATGTCACCGCACAAGCCCTCTCGGCCGATCCAGTCGTCTGGAGCCGCCTGTGGGCGACTCGTATTCCCGAGTTACTGTTCAACACTGTTTCGCTGGCCGGCAGTGTGTCCGTCATCACACTGATCCTGGGTGTCTCAACCGCCTGGCTGGTGACACGCGTAGAGTTTCCCGGTCGTCGGCTATGGGAAGGCGCCCTGGTCCTTCCCTTGGCGATGCCGACCTACGTGCTCGCCTACGTCTATTCCTATCTCTTGGGGTTCGGCGGCCCAGTCGAGCATCTTTGGCAATTCGTGGCCGGTCCTCAGGCCAGAATCTTTTCGCCCCATAGCTATTGGGGCGCGACACTCGTCATGGCATTAGATACGTTTCCCTTTGTCTATCTCCTGAGTCGTAGCGCCCTCCTCAGCATGAATGTGTCGTTCGAAGAGGTGGCACGGGCCAGCGGCGTCTCTCGTCTATCGACTCTCTGGCGTGTGACATTGCCGCTGATGCGCCCCTCGATTGCCGCCGGAGTGGCCCTCGTGATCTTGTACGTCGTGTCGGATTTCGGTGCGGTATCATTGCTCCGCTACCAGACGCTCACCTACGCCGTGTTCCAGCAAATGACCGGACGGTCTGACAATGCCGCGGCGAGCATCTTGAGTCTGTTACTGGTCGTGCTCGCGCTGATTTTCCTGATCACGGAACGGTGGTTCCGACAACGGAGCCGGTTTTATCAGACCACCGGCCGCTACCGGGCTCCGCAACGGCGCCGCTATGGCTGGCTTGGTACCATTGCCGTCACCGGGTATCTCGGATTGATCGTCGGCGCAGCCTTCGCGCTGCCAGCTACGCTCTTGATTCAATGGAGTCTCTCGCCTGAGGCGCAGGGGACGCTCGACAACCGGTTCTTCGGGTTTATCTGGAACAGCGGCATCCTAGCCTCCTGTGCCGCCACAGGAGGCGTGGTCATCGGTTTGCCACTGGCCTATCTCGCCAGCCGCCGCCCGACTCTACTAAACCTGGGTTGCCTGCAAGCCGCCTATGCCGGCTATGTGCTTCCAGGACCGGTGGCAGCATTGGCCGTCCTCGTCCTGTTTACCAAACTTGCCCCAGTGTTCTATGGCTCCGTACTGATCCTCATCGTCGCTTATGTGATCCATTTTCTCCCGGCTGGGCTCCAGTCGCTGGAGCCGGCGCTCCAGCACATGTCGCCAAATTTGGAAGAAGTCGCACGCACGCTAGGCCTTGGAATGCGTGATACCTGGCGACGGGTCACGCTGCCGCTTGTTCGAAACGGATTTGTCGTGGCCTGGGTTTTGATGTTCTTGCAGACAATGAAGGAGTTACCTGCGACGCTCTTGTTGCGGCCGGTGGGGTTCGACACCCTGGCCATTCGCGTCTGGATGGAAGCGAGCGAGGAGTATTATCAACTGGCCGCGCCGTCCGCACTCTTTATTGTCTTATTGAGTCTCCCGGCACTAGCGTTGCTGGTCTCGAAAGATTGGCGCGCTGCGTAGCAAAACGCTAAAAAAACTACGTTGAGGCGGCTAGAGCTCCAATGACCGGCATGTCTGGAATATCATGGGAACGCCGCGCAGGATGCTCAAAAAGAGCGTCCAGCAAGGCGGCAGTGAGTGAACGGTCGGAGGCGTTCCCTCTGGGCCTGAACGATGCGAGAACGACGCTGGCGGACTTTTTCGGCATCCTTGCAAAAGGAAGGATCGTGATTCTGTGATCTCAGACCACTCCACCGCACCTCGCCCTTCAGGGGAGCGCACGTTCCAGGGCAATCTATTTACGCCAGCCTCGTCGGTCTTAGAGTTGCGACATGTCTCCTGCGCCTACGAAACCGGACGCCCGGCGGTCCAAGAAATTTCGTTCGCGGCTCGAGAAGGGGAAATTCTCTGCCTGCTGGGTCCTTCGGGCTGCGGGAAGACGACCATCTTGCGGGCGATCGCCGGATTTGAACCGGTTCGCTCCGGCCAACTGTTCTTATCCGGGCAACTCGTCTCGTCACAGGACGTCATGATCCCGACGGAGAACCGGCATGTCGGAATGGTCTTTCAAGAGTACGCGTTGTTTCCACACCTACGTGTGCAGGACAACATCGCCTTCGGGCTCCATCACCTCGCCCGAAGTGAGCGCAGCCCACGAGTCCAGGAGATGCTGCGCCTCACAGGGTTGGAAGGATTCGAGCAGCGGTATCCTCACGAATTATCGGGCGGCCAGCAGCAACGGGTCGCGTTGGCTCGCGCCCTTGTCCAGAATCCTGTCGTATTGCTGCTCGACGAGCCATTCAGTAATTTGGACCCTGATATGGCTGGGCGCATGCGACAAGAATTGCACGATCTGTTACGACGGACGAAGACGACGACTGTGCTCGTCACACACGATCATGACGAAGCCTTTGCCATGGCCGATCGAATCGCCGTCCTCAACCAAGGTCGCCTGGAACAGCTCGATACGCCTGAAATGATGTACCACATGCCGGCGACACCCTTCGTGGCCGACTTTGTCGGTCAAGCAGACTTCATTCCCGGAACCGTGTCCCACGGTATGGTCCAGACCGAGCTGGGAGAGTTCCCCGACACAATCGAGTGCGCGGACGGCACCAATGTGGTCGTCATGATTCGGCCAGACGACATTCACCTCGTCCCCACGGAAGGCGCCAACGCGCACGTGCTCTCTCGTCAATTCCACGGATCGGAGAATCTGTATACCGTTAGTCTCCCCTCTGGTCAAATCGTTCACAGTAGTCAGGGCTCCACGAGTGTCTATCAGGCAGGCACGGCGGTAGAACTTCGCGTCATGGCGACCCATACCGTGCTCTTTCGGCAAGAGAAATCAACCGGATAGACATGCGAGTCAATCCGACCGATCGTACGAAAGCATTGACAGGCTTTTTCACGATCTGGCATTGATAGAGGTTCACGACTGTTCCCGACTAGCCGATCTGTGGACGACGAAGAAACTGTGAGATTTCGCCCATGAATGCGCTACAAAACCTTGTCGATTATGGCGTCATTGGGCTCCTGTTAGCGCTCAGCGTATGGACAGTGGCCATCGCAGTGGAACGATGGCTCTTTTACCGCCGCGTCGATCTCACGCAATACCCCAACAGCCTGGGATTGGAGATGGCGCTCACCAAACACCTGGTCATTATCGGCACAGTCGCCGCGAATGCTCCATATATTGGCTTGCTGGGTACCGTGCTTGGTATCATGCTCACATTCCACACGATGGGAACCTCCGGAACCATGGCCGTCAATGCCATCATGATCGGGCTCAGCCTTGCGCTGAAAGCCACGGCAGTCGGACTACTGGTCGCGATTCCCTGCGTCGTGATGAACAACGTACTCCGGCGGAAAGTGACCGAGCTCCTCGCCCGACATAAGGAACACCATGCAACGGGACATTGACCAAATCAACGTCATTCCCCTCGTCGACGTCATGCTGGTCCTGTTGGTCATCGTGCTGACCACCGCCACCTTTATCAGCAGCGGACAGATTCCAGTCAATTTGGCAAAAGCCAAGGAGGTCGGCGATCGCAAAGAAGCCCCTCTGGTGATCACCCTAACTGCCGACGGCGCGCTCTTTCTCAACGACCACCCCGTTCCTGAAGGAGGGCTCCAGAACGTGTTGACTGCGGAACCCAGAGAATCGTCTGTGATCGTGCGGGCAGATAAAGTCACCTTACTCGAACGATTCGTGTCCGTGGTGGATGAAGTGCGTGGGCTGGGCTTTCAACAGGTCAGCCTGGAGGTTATTCGACTGTGATTGCCGCTGAGCCACATCGCGTCGGATTCCAGAAGGACGCTCACGTCCAAGGCTGGCTGGTTTCGGTCCTCTTGCACAGCACCGTGGCGCTCACAGCAATCCTTACAGTAAAACAAATTCACCTCGCACCACAGGACGAAGCGTTCAAGTGGAATGTTGCCATGGTGTCATCGGCTCAGCCAACAGTATCATCCTCGAACCAGCCTCAGGCTCAATCAGTCCAGTCGACGACATCAGCTCCTCCCCCCCCCGTGCGACGGTCTGCGTCACCCCAGGCGTTTGCACCGCTGACCACTCCTTCGAGTTCAGAGCAAATGGCCACTACGGGAGTAGCTGAACCTTCCTCACTTCGACCCACGCCCACTTCACCGCCAACACCTCACACTATACAACCAGCCAAACCAATCAGACATGAGATGGTCGCACCGATAGCCGGCGCGGCTGAATCTGGTGTAAGACCGGATGAAATGCCGATGGCAGTCTCGACATCGACTGATGCCGAGACGGAGCCGTCAAGCGCGCAATCCACAATTCTTGAACAGACAACACAATCTGAGCAAGCTTCTGTACAGACACAGGTAGCAGCCATTTATCCGGCGCCATCGAACGCCCCGACAAAGCGTGACTACGGGTGGCTCTCTGAAGCGATCCTGCGTCGCGTGGAGGAATTGAAACGCTACCCCGCCTCGGCTAGGGCAGATCGGGTTGAGGGAAAAGTCGTGGTGAAAGCTGTGATCGACGAGAACGGGAGCATTAGCGAAGTGGGTGTCTTTCAGAGTTCGGGGCACCCTACGCTCGACGAAGCTGCCATTCAAACCATGCGGCAAGCAGCTCCACTCCATCTACCGCACCCATTAGGGCAGTCACGCATGACGATCAAAATTCCCATGAACTATCGATTGGACCGATAACCCTCTGATTCACGGCTTACGGATCCGATCCCGTAACCCCGACGACACGTGGACCGAGCCTTCATGATCGACAATGATGGCCTCCACATCCGGTAACGCTTCGACAAGCTGCATTCCTAATTCAGCCCCCATCACAAAAATTCCTGTGTCCAGCCCATCTGCCCAGATACCTTCACGGGCAATCACCGTGACACTCTGGCATCTGCGCGCCGGCTGGAGTGTGTGCGGATCGAGAATATGATGATACCGAACACCGTCACGCTCGAAAAATCGTTCGTAGTCACCGGCCGTTGAGATTGCCTCATCTTCCAAGTCGATGAAGGCAAGCACCTCCCCCTCTTTGCGTGGATCTTGGATACCGACGGGAAACTTTCTCCCCCCGGGCAACTGTCCGAATGTTTTAATATCCCCTGAGAGGGCCACGATCCCCGCCAACGCTCCGGCTTTCTTCATCACCGCCACTGCTTGATCCGCTGCGTATCCTTTGCCGATCCCACCCACATCAATCCGCATCCCAGCTTTCTCAAGAAAGATTGTCTGCACTTGCACGTCAGCATGAACAGCGTGTAAGTCCACCAAGGGGCGGAGAGCCTCCAGCTCTGAGCCTGTCGGTATATGTCGGCCTTCACTCACATTCCAGGCATCCACCGCAGGGCCAATGGCGATGTTGAACCCGCCGCCGGTCATCTCTGCAATCTGAATGGCGCCCTGGACAACTGCCATCGTTTCATGACTCACAGAGACCGGCATCACACCCGCCGAGGTATTCACACGAGACAATTCACTCGTAGGGATCCAGGTGCTCAGGAGTTCTTCCAGACGATGAATCTCGGCAAATCCCGCGGTGACCGCAGCTTGCGCAATAGACTCACTCCGCGCCACCGCCGTAATCTTGACCAGCGTGCCCATATGCATCTGGGCTCTGGTGACGACGGCCGATTCCAGACCAGGGGATACCGCCACACAGCCGGTAAAGGCGCTACACAGCCATATCAGGAAGCATATTTGGACGCGAAACGACTGATTGAACAGATTGGAATACACGAGCTCCTCTCACCCTCCTCTATGCCAATGCGGCGACGAATTATAGGATAAGACCTGACTGAATACATCCCTATCTTGATGAGTTGAGCGCCATGACAAGCCTTGACTTTCAAACATCGATTGAGATATTAATAATCGTTCTCAATTTCATTTGAGCGAGAAAACCTCCCACAATGGTCAGCACGATGTCTACGAGTAGGTATTCCGCCGACTGTGGTGAAACCCGCTGCGAATGCGGTCAACTGATCGCCAAAGTGCGCGGACAAGGCCTGGAACTCAAGTGCAAGCGCTGTAAACGCATTGTTGTCATCCTCTTCTCTTCAATCGAAGGATGGGGCACCGTTGCATCATGATTCGTCTTATGAAAGGAGGCATTACCAGTATCGACACGCAGTTCCTTTGCCCGGACTATTCAATTTTTCGAGAAGGCCAGAGACCATTGAGTCCCGAGTCAGACCACAACCTTACTCAACTTGGAGGATGCCGATGAAGATCCGGTCAATCCTCGGGGCTCTCGTGATTGCAGCTATGCCGTTTACGTCGGTGTGGGCTGAGAACATGACCCCGGAGGACATTCAGAAGTTAGTAGATGAAGCCGTGACCAAGCGGCTGCAGGAACATGAACGCCGCGAAGGCGTTGCGGAAAGACGAGAAGGCACTGCCGCCCCGCAAAGCGAACCAGGCATTGGCTCCCTACCGGAGGTCGGTCGTGAACGCCGAACCGAGTCGCAGCCGGCATTGTCGTTCGGTTCATCTGGTTCAGGCCGGTTGGTCTATGCCAAACCGTTCATATCCTCACCAAAGGCCATCGTCGGTGGCTATGCTGACATTCAATACCGTGCGCATCGGAACGGGGTGTTGGAAGGTTATGGCAACGGAGTGACGAATGGCTTTGATCAGCAACGATTCGTACCCTTCATTTATGCAGACATTACTGAACATGTGAAGTTTGCCTCTGAGCTTGAAATTGAGCACGGGATTAGAGGAGCCGGAGAAAACGAAATCAGCTTGGAATTTGCTCATATCGACTATCTCATCAACGAACCAGTCAATATCCGAGCCGGTATTGTGCTCATTCCAATTGGAAAATTTAACTTGCTCCACGACTCTCCGCTGAATGACTTAACCGATCGTCCGCTTGTCAGCCAGTTCGTGATTCCATCAACCATGTCCGAGACGGGTGCGGGCTTCTATGGCACCTTTTACCCTGGACGAACCAGTAAGCTCGACTATGAGCTCTACGTAACGACTGGCCCTTGCGGGCATGGGCCTGACGGCGCCCCGCGTATCAATGAGGAAAGCGGCACAAAAAACTCCCGCCAACGGAAATGCGCCGACTCCGCTGACGGGCTTGACATCAATAACGGCAAAGCGGTCTCAGGTCGTGTGGCCTTCAGCCCGATGCTCGGCGTGGAAGTCGCCGGATCAAGCTATTACGGCAATCAATCTCCTTCCAGCTACAACCCCCTGAGTATCACAGCAATTGACTGGACGCTCCAAAAGGGGCCGTTTGAGCTCATTGGCGAAGCGGCGTGGGCCTATTCGCGGGGAAACTCCCGCGCAATTCCTGGCAGTTCCTTCGGCCCTGCTCCGGGCACTCTTCTGACTGGGATCAATACATTTAATCCCCTGGCAGCTCCTCCACAAAGGATGCAGGGATTTTATCTCCAGGGTAACTACCACTTCATGCCGGCGTTCCTGACCAAGCTTTCGCCGAAACG
>JBBRRN010000033.1:0-14708 GCA_038200685.1 Nitrospirales bacterium | reverse complement strand
GGCAGCTGAACAAATAATGGATGCGTGAAACGTAAAATGTTCCGGGAAAAAATCCCCCAACAGTTTCACGTCTTACTTTTTACGGCTTCTGTAGTTGCAGGATGCTCAAAAAGGCTGTCAGCAAGGCCGCAGCCGATGGAAGCACCGGAGGCATAGTCTCTGGGCTACGTTGAGGATGCTTTCGAGGTGAGAACGCCGCTGACGGACTTTTCAGCGTCCTGCGGGCTGTTTCTTCCACTTCGCGAGTATCCGCTCCACCCGCATCCGAACAACCATATCCGGATCCTTCATCAACGGCTTAATCGCTTCGCGGCCTCGGTCGTCGCCAATCGCCTCGAGCGCCGCCGCAGAGGTCAATCGTGTAAACCAATCGCTGTCGGAGAGCATGTCGATCAGCGGGTCGATCGCCTCAGCGTGTTTGATCCGTCCTAAGGCGAGCACTGATTGCTTTCGAACATTCTCGTCTTTGTCTTTCAACGCGGCGACCAATCGTGACAACGCCGGCTGCCCCAGCTCGACCAACGCGTTGAGCGCATCGTCTTTGAATTCGTCGTTCCGCAACTGCATCATGAGCGGATCAAGTACACGTTCGTCACGAATCTTCCCTAACGCGGCAATCGCATACTTTCGCACGTCCCAATCGCGGAGCAGCTTGACCAACAGTTCAACAGCGGGAGAACCGATCTGCCCCAATCCCTCGATCGCCACTTCACGAACTTGCCAGTCGCCATCGCGCAACGCACGACCCAGCGGTTCCACGCAACGCTCATCCCCCATCTCCCCGAGCGTAATGGCGGCCTCGCTACGGACCACCCAGTCGGAATCCTTGAGTAGATCGATCTGAATCTCGATCTCGTCCTTGACCTTCTCTTCTTCAAGGACGACTTGCTCGGTCGGTTCCGCTGTCGGCTCAACCGATACCGGCTGTGCTCCCGTGAACTCCGCCGCCACCTGATCAGTCAATGCATCGGTCGCCGGCTCTGAAACCGGGAGCGCTGCGCCCTCTTCTGTGGGTCGTGATGGTTCCATTCGTACTACCTTAATATTTTATTGGTCTGTCAACTGCCCCGACAGGAAATCTATTTCGCGGCAGTAGCGGCAGCTTTCTTGCTCGTAGCATTTTTCTTGCGCAACGCGACTGTACGCCGCTTTCGTTGTGTCCGTCGCAACCGTTTTCTCAGTGAACGCAGGGCCTCGTCCACCTTAGGATTCTTGTTGTCGGTTAATTTCGCCGCGACCTTCTTTTTGAGTCTGGTTTCATCCGATTCACCTGCCGTTTTTTTCGCCATCCGGATTCGGGCCTCCCTGTCTACCTCGTTGATCACATTGACTATCGGCTCACAGCGGGAACCGCCAGTCTAGTAGAGAGATTCACAGCCTGTCAACCGGAGCTTTTGCTACACGTACCGCTTCTTTTTCGAGCGGAACAGGACGTGATGCCTACGACTGACACAGACTCCACCCCACAATGGCACATCCACGGCAGCCGCCCAATGTGAATTGACACATTCGCCCCCTCGTCTCTAGAATGCCAAAATGATAAATGATCGCTTCTTGAAAGCCTGCCGGCGTGAGCCGGTTGATTGCACGCCGGTCTGGTTCATGCGTCAGGCCGGCCGGTATATGGCAGAATATCGTGCCCTCCGCGCAAAGCATTCGATCCTCGAATTGTGCAAGACACCCGAGTTGGCGGCGCAGGTCACCCTCCAGCCGATCGATCGCTTTCCGCTCGATGCGGCCATCATTTTTGCTGACATCTTGTTGCCGTTAGAACCGATGGGACTCAGCCTGGAGTTTACGGCAGGCGAGGGACCGGTTATCCATAATCCGGTACGAAACCAGGGGGACGTCGAACGGCTCACAGTCATTGACGGGAGCGAACTCGAGTATGTGGCCGAAGCCATTCGTCAGGCTAGGCGCGCTCTGAACGGGCGGGTGCCGCTGATTGGATTTGCCGGGGCGCCGTTTACACTCGCCAGTTATGCGATCGAGGGCGGAAGCTCGCGGAATTATCTCCTCACCAAGCAGTTGATGTATTGCGAGCCAAAGGCGTGGCATCGACTCATGGACAAGTTCGCACGGGTCATCACCGGCTATCTACGGCGGCAGATCAAAGCCGGCGCGCAGGCCATTCAGTTGTTCGACAGTTGGGTGGGCTGCCTTTCGGTCAGCGACTATGTCGAATATGTGATGCCGCATGTCCAATTGATTTTTGAGGGGCTGAAGCGGGAAGGCGTGCCGATGATTCATTTCGGCACTGGCACTTCGGCCATGCTGCCTCAGATGCGAGAAGCGGGTGGGGATGTCATCGGAGTCGACTGGCGCATTCCTCTCGATGAGGCCTGGGCAAGGGTGGGACATGACGTGGCGGTGCAGGGCAATCTCGATCCCCTCACGTTGTTTGCGCCATTGCATGAAATCGAACGGCGCGTGGAAGATATTCTGCGCCGGGCCGGCGGTCGTCCGGGACATATCTTCAACCTGGGCCATGGAATCTTGCCCACGACTCCCATTGACCATGTCGCCGCGACCATCGACATGGTGCATAAGTTGAGTCAACGCTAGTGCCAATAGCATACCGTCTATGTTGAATAATTCGGTTCCACTCGCCGGCATGGAGGTTTCTGTGCTGAGCGCACACGAATCCTCCCTCTGTCCTACCTTGTGAACAATCTTCGAACAGTCGCTGTCATCGGTGGAGGGATCTCCGGTCTCTCGACCGCCTTTGCCCTTCACGAACAGGCTGCTGCTGCCGGCATCCCAATCCGCTGCACGGTGATCGACGCCGCACCCGACTGGGGAGGCAAGATCATCACCCATCGAGTCGGCGATCTCGTCACAGAGGCAGGACCTGATTCCTTCCTGTCCCAGAAACCGGCCGGTATCGAACTCTGCGCGAAGTTAGGGCTGATCGATCAGCTCATCAACACCAACGAGACCAGCAAGAGAGCCTCTGTCTACTCGCGCGGACGCCTGCATGAACTTCCAGAGGGGTTAGTCGTCATCACCCCCAATCAGCTCGGTCCCTTTCTCCGAAGCGGCCTCTTGAGTTGGACGGGTCTTGCGCGAATGGGGCTAGATCTGGCCGTACCTGCGAAACGGTCGCTGGAGGATGAATCGTTGGCATCGTTCTTCCGGCGGCGCATGGGGCAACAGGCCTTCGAGCGAATGCTGGAACCGTTAATGGCCGGTATCTATGCAGGAGATGCGGAACAGATGAGCGTGCAGGCGACGTTCCCGCGGTTTGTCGAGCTGGAACAACAGTATGGCAGTGTGATTCGCGGAATGATGATGTCTCGTAAGGAGACCTCCTCCGCCTCACGATCCGGTCCGAAACGTACGATGTTCATTAGTCTCAAGAACGGATTATCGGATCTGGTCGCCGTTCTCGTCCGCCGATTGACAGACCAAGGCGTCATACTCAAGAGACACTGTGCCGTCGATGCATTACGCGTACGATCCCATCAGCCGGGTCGTTGGATGTACGATGTCATTCTCCATGACGGTTCGGCCTTGTCCGTTGACAGTCTCGTACTGGCCACCCCGGCCTATGTGTCGGCGGAACTGGTTCGTCCCCTCACGCCCATCGCCGGTGGATTGCTGGAACTCATTCCCTATGCCTCGACGGCCACCATCGCCATGGCCTATCCGCGTGCAACGGTGTCCGGCGTGGCTGAGGGCTTCGGGTTTATCGTCCCGCGAGCAGAAGGACGTGACCTCATTGCGGCAACCTGGACATCGCTCAAGTGGCCACACCGTGCTCCGCCAGATCAACTGCTGGTCCGTTGTTACCTCGGCGGAGTCGGGCGAGAAGCGATTCTTCAATTGGATGACCAGGCATTGGTGGCGCGGGTGAGAGAAGAGTTGGCCAGTATATGCGGTGTGACGTCGGAACCAGGGCATGTGGAAGTGAATCGCTGGATGAAGGCCATGCCGCAGTATACGTTGGGACATCTCGACCGGTTGAAGGAGATCGAGGCGGCACTCAGTCGCTATGGGGGACTGATCCTCACGGGCGCCGGCTATCGAGGAGTCGGGATTCCGGACTGTATCCGTGACGGAGCGCTTGCAGCCGAACGGGTTGTGCGTTATCTGTCTGGCGAGCGATCCTAGTAGGTGCTGAAAAGGGAGCGGGGGTAGCTGGGATGATCCCCGTGCTCGCGCAACGCTCGGCTTGAGAAAGCCCTCGTTGGACGCGCGCAGGTGGGATCATCCCAGCCACCCCTTAATAGAGTGATAGTGCGCTGCGGCCTTGCTTGGGAAAAGGCGCGTCCCTGGGGGAAGAGGCTGTCTTGGCAGACTCAGGGCGGGTGGGTGAAATAGTTGCCGGGGTGGGCGGGTGAGAAGGTCGCCTTTTTTTTGAGCATCCTGCGGGTATACCGTATTTGCGTGTAAGTTGAATGTTTCGCAGCCTACTGGAGATTGCCATGGATACCCGAATAAAGATTTTAGAAGTGACCGGACCATATCGCGAACCGCGCGAACAGGTGTTTTCCTACGACTATTCGGTCCAGCGGGCATCCTGGCCGACCGCCCAGGCAGTGCGAGTGAAGGTAGCTATTCCAGAGGAGTTGGACGTGGTCAGGAGCAAGATTTTAGGGGATGTCATCGGAACCCCAGGCCAACAACTCATGATTTCAAAATGCCTGTCGCGACATATCGCAGACGAAAAAATCCGCATCACCGAAGCCGACGGCAAGTTGGCAGAACGCCGCGACACCATCATAGCTCCCTTCACCGGCCCGTTGGTTCATCTGTTCCCACGACTCGATACCTGGGCGGGTGAACAACAGGAAACGTTGCGGGCAGAAATCAAGACGCTGGTGGGACTGTAGTCAGGGGAGGCCCTCTAGGAAGGTTGAGGCTGAGGTCGAGGTTGAGTGCGAAAATAGGCGGCGAGTCGGACCAGAATCCTCTGCCGGACAGGCGGACGGGAGAAGACGCCATGACGCGGGCGTCTGCGCCTCATCATGTGCGATTGTAAGACGCGACCCCTTTTCTTCTTCCCTTCAGACTTCCCTGTTGAGTGCCCGTGCAGGCTGCAACCGAGAACATCACCGCCACTCAGCGCGCCTTCCACACAAACCCGAGCGCGTCAAGCTGTGCACGGCGCTCAGGCAATAGCATGTCCTTGCGTCGATGGCTGACCCACTGTCCTAGCCGATAGCCTGAAGTTGGGTCGCAATAACGCGCGGGTACGCGACAATGCCCGTTACATTCGCGATAGCGTTTGAGGTAGTCAACGCCCTCTTCCCACTGAGCCGCCAATGGCTCCCACACGAAGCCCAGCGCCTCAAGCCTCGCACAACGTTCAGGTGACAGAGCATCTTTACCGTTGCGTTGATTCATGACCCACGATCCTAGTAGAAAGCCTGAGGTTGGGTCGCGATAGAGTGCGGGGACGAGACCATCCCCTTGAGCCTTGCGGTAATGCTCGAAGTAGCCAATGCCCTCTTCCCACTGAGCCGCCAATGGCTCCCACACGAAGCCGAGTGCGTCAAGCCGCGCACGCCATTCAGGCGACAGAGTTTCTTTGCGCGCGCGTTGCGCGGCGACCCAATTTCCTAGCCGATAGCCTGAGGCTGGATCGCGATAGCGTGCAGGGACGAGACCATCCCCTTGAGCCTTGCGGTAACGCTCGAAGTAGCCAATGGCTTCGTCCCACTGAGCCACCAATGAATCCCAGACGAACCCCAGCGCGTCGAGCCGCGCATAACGTTCAGGGGATAGAGTGTCTTTGGTTCGACGTTGCACGTTGACCCACTGTCCTAGCCGATAGCCCAAGCCTGGGTCGCAATAGGTTTTGGGCACAAGACAATTCCCTTCACGTTCGCGATAGCGTTTGAGGCAGTCAACGCCCTCTTCCCACTGAGCAACCAATGAATCCCACACGAAGCCCAGCGCGTCGAACCGCGCATAACGTTCAGGCGATAGAGTGTCTTTGGTTCGGCGTTGATTACCAACCCATTGTCCTAGCCGATAGCCCGAGGCTGGGTCGCAATAGCGAATGGGTACGCAACAATGTCCTTCACGCTGCTCATAGGCTTTGAGCCGCCCGTACCACTCATCCCAACCGCTTCCGATGCGATCCGAGAAGGCTATGCTGATGCTGATATTCAGGCGCTCCAGATCAACTGCAGGACCAATGATTTCCACCTTCTCGCGCAGTCGCCTGAGGTCAAACAGTTCGACAGCGCCTTTTCGCACTCGCAGCTCACGAATAATGTCGAGCAAGTCCTCATCGTGTTCTTGTAAGGCATTGAGGACATCGGCGACTTGGTCAAACCCTTCGGACTCAATTGCCTCATCTAGACTACTCTGTGTGAAGTCAGCGGCGAACAACGGCACCACGACATAGCCCACGGTCTTGGTACTGGCTCCTTGCGGTTTTCGCATCGCCCGTCCCGTGGCTTGCGCGATATCAATGCGGCTCTGTTTGGGATCGAGAAACGCCACCATATCGACCGCCGGCACATCTACCCCCTCGGTCAGGCAGCGAGCGTTGGTGAGCACCCCTTTCTCAGCATGGCGAAAGGCATCGATGTGGGCTTTTCGTTCAGAACTTCGTTGCTTGCCATGCACATGGCGCACGTCGTAGCCGTTAAGATAGTGTCCGATGCCATGAGGGGTGTCACTGGCAAACTCTTCTGCCGCTTTGACGCGGCTATGAAAGGTCAGGGCTTTTGTCGCCCCTGTTTTCTTGACCGCTTGCTGGAAGGCGAGCAGATTGGCTACCCATCGCGCCCGCATGAGATCAGTCTCGATCAGCGTGATGCCGTGCTTCCGCGCAAAGTCGCTGACCATCTGTTTGTCGATGAGCGAGATGACGACTTTATACGGGCAGATGATGTCCTGCTTCGCGGCACTCGCAAACGAGAGCGTATGGGCGCGTATACCATAAGACCTGTGGATCGTCCATCGACTGCATGCGGAACTCGCCTTCTGTATCGCGATGGCGAATATCGTAATGTCGAGGTGTGGCGGTGAAGAATAGCCGCTTCCTGATGCGTAGGCGCTCATCGGACAGCGCATAGCTAAACGCGCCACCCTCTCGCCCTGTGGTTTTGTGAGCTTCATCAAAGATGCCCAAATCAAAGGTGTAGCCTGCTACGCCTGCGCCCACGACAGGCGACGACTGATAGGTTGAGAAAATAACTTTCACCTCATCCGTGGGATACGCGAGAAAACGGGCGACTTCTTCGGGGTCGGTATCAATGCGAAACTCAACATCAGAGGGACGGACTTCTAATGCATCATTCGCTAAGCCTACGGTTTGGTTTGAGCAGACACAGAGATAGCGAAAGCCTGGCGTGAAGGTGTGATGCTTGCTCCACTCGCCCAACGTCTGTTGAAGCAGCGTCAGGGACGGCACCAAGACGAGGACAGTTTTCGGTTGTGCGTCTTGCGATGCCCACAATGAGACAAGGGTTTTGCCTGTACCGCACGCCATGACGACGGTAGCGCGATCATGGGTGTTGAGCGCCATCTTGATGTCGGTCAACGCGGCAGTTTGATAGTGCTTGGGGGTCAAAGGAGACCGCGACAGCGGCTTTGCTTTCAGCCACGCTTCGATTCGCGCAAGATCGTCTGGGTCCAGTGTGCGAAAATCATCGCTACGGACCAGCCGCATTCCTCCACGATTGAGCCCATCGTCAGCCAGTTCGCTGGCAGTTGTGAAGATGACACGCTCAGCGAAGCGTTCCGTGATGCCGAGAAACGGTGCGACTTCGGTATAGGTGAGATAGCCCTTCTGTCGATATTTGACTTGATAGGCGACATGCGTCCCGAGGCGGCTTTCATACACGCCATCGATCCCCTTCGCGTCGCTGGGAAGATTGTACTTCTGACGTAGAGTCAGGGGAATGTCACCGACGACCCAGTGGGTGACGCACTGCATAATGGGTTGGGTGGCGAGAAAACCTTCCACGAAAATCTCAAAGACATCGCCACGGTCTTTCTCCTCCGCAATGCCATTGATGCGTTGCTCGAAATCGTGGAAAGAGGTGAGTGCGTCAAAGATGCCTGTCGCGATCCAGTGTCTCGCTTTGACGTGCTTGGCGGGCATCAGTTTCCTCTAGACTGAGAAATCCCTGTGAGCGGGAGCATTATAGCTCGTCATTCACGTCATCCGCCTTGGGAAAGTTCGAAAATTAAACTCGACGCCTGGAGGAATGTGCAGCGGAAAGAATTGCACGCATAAATTGAAGAGTTGGTGGACTGTAGCTGGGCTGTTGCAGGCTGCTCAAAAAGGCAGCCCACGAGGCCGCAGGCGAGAGAAAACCGGAGGCGTACCCTCTGGGGTACGTTGAGGATTTTATCGAACCGAGAACGAAGTTGGGGGCCTTTTTCAGCAGCCTGCTAAAAGATTTTTCGATACTGACGTGAGTGCACCCCCGACTCATCAGAAAAACCGAGGGACGCACTGTCGGGATTGCCGGTATCGTTGAGATCGATGCGATAGTGCCCGCGGATGGCTTCCATCGCCGTTTCAAAGGGAACGGACTGTGGGTACAGATTACCTGGTGCATGCGCGCCGCGAGTCAAGATGCGGATCACGTCGGCCTGCGCATACTGGGCATCGGACACGACGTAGATGTCGGCGACGGCATGGCTCCCTAGTTTGTGGCCTGGGGTTGTCGGGGGAAGGAGTTCGGTCAAGGTGCCGGCAAGCCGATCACTTTTAAACCGCTTCAAGAGTCCGGCGACTTGGCTGTCGGTTGCTTCTGGAGGAACCGACAGGCTGATGGCGTTCATGTCCGCAACAACTGCCTGAACTTTAAAGAGCACTGGCGCGGCGTCGAGATCTTCAGTGATCGGCCCGGCCGGCCCTTCCGTCCCTGTGGCCTGCTTGTTCTTCGAGCCCGGGACGATGAGAAATACAAACAGCCAGAGCCCAATCAACACGACGAACACCACGATGAGGGGGTGAATTCCGGCACGCTTGCCTTCTTGGTAGGGATTGGGCTCATCGCTCATGACGTCGTTCCTCGGTGACGGTGGCAGGATTCTGCTTTTTGGCTTCATCCCACAGTCGATCCATTTCTAGGAACGAGAGGTCTCCAACTGCACGGCCTGACGCGGCTGCCCGGGCCTCGATGAATTGAAATCGTTCGACGAATCGATTGGCGGATTGGCGCAGCGCGTCTTCCGGATTCACCTTGATGAAACGGGCAAGATTGACAAGTGAGAAGACCACGTCACCGAACTCCGCGACAATCTGCGCTTGTCGAGCGGTTGCGGCGCCGGCGGCGCGCTCTGCCTGATCCGACGCCGGGGCTCGGATCGCGGCACGGAGTTCCTGGATTTCCTCCTCGATCTTGCCAAGAACCTGATCGAAGCCTTTTGCATCGTGGGTCCAATCGAAGCCGACACGTGAGGCGCGGGCTTGAAGTTGATAGGCTCTCAGGAGAGCCGGCAGCGTTTGTGGCACGCCTTCGAGCACTGAGTCTGGTCGTCCAGAAGCCTGGCGCTCCGTCCGCTTAATCTCTTCCCATCGCGCAACCACTTGGTCCGCATTCTTCGGGGTCAGATCTGACGCCCCCTGTTCAAATACGTGAGGATGCCGTCGAACCAGTTTATCGGCCAGCTGCTCAAGCACGTCCTCAATAGTAAAGCGGCCCGCCTCTGACCCGATCTGACTATGAAAGAGCACTTGGAGTAGCACATCGCCCAGCTCCTCCGGCAGTTTCGTCCTATCCTGCCGGTCGAGGATTTCTAACACCTCGTAGGTTTCTTCGAGCAGATAGGGTTTCAGAGACTCATGCGTTTGTTTGCGATCCCACGGACATCCGTCCGGCGCACGTAACGCGGCCATCAAATCGACGAGTGTATGAAATCGTTCCGACATCGTTGTCCTCGTGGTCACAGGCAGTTGGGCGCCTATTATACCCGGTTCTCGGCAAGCTTCAATCGAGTGTGCAGCTTGCGCCGCTTTAAAGCCTATGGTAGGGTACCAGTGCTGCATCTAGAGCGGGGGAAAGGCCTGTGGCCGCAGAACAAGAAGAAGGATTTGTCGTTCGGGATCGGCGGGGCGGGAGTGGACCCGACCGTCCCCCCACCACGTCGCCTGCCCTGTCGGGGGAACAGCCACGCCAGGAGGCGGCACCATCCGATCCGCACCAGAGTTCGGGAATTCCTGTCTCCTTTTCTTCCTTTGTCATTTCACTGGGCAGCTCCTCCATGATGTTGATGGGGGAACAGCTGGATCCCCAGCAGCCTCCGATGCCGCCGAATCTACCGCAAGCGAAAGACATTATCGACTTACTCTCGGTCTTGGAAGACAAGACCAAAGGCAATCTCACAACGGAAGAACAGGCGGTACTGCGGGATATGCTCTACGCCCTTCGGATGAAATACGTGAGTTTGGCTGCCAAGTAGCCGTACCCCCTTGCCACTTGCCGACCCTAAACGTATCTGTCAGCCACCAGGGTTGATACGGCGTGGTGAACACTCCCCTGATTCGGTGAGCGTGCGTATTCCGTCTTCCATATTCCTAGCGCCGACAATCAGTGATGCCGGATGTGAATGATACGAAAAAGAACTCACGCTCCCTATCCGGGGAAAAACCGGACCGTCGTTCTATGACCGGGATCGCGTCGCCGCTTCCTCATCCCGAACAACCTTCGCCACGATCCAAGCGTACCCCGGAGCCGGAACGCCAGAAAAGGCATTTGCGTCCGGTCTGGATCGTCCTCATTCTGCTGCTCCCCTGTCTGGCGCTGACCTTTTACTATTCACATTTCTTGGCCCCCAGCGGCGAAGAAACGGACTCCTTTCTTCCGACAACCAGCTATGCCTTCGTGCTCCTGCTGCTCAATCTCGATCTGATCGGGTTTGTGGTCCTGCTGCTCCTGCTCTCCCGCAATCTCATTAAGGCCTATTTCGAACGACGACATCGCCTGTTCGGGTCAGGATTTCGAACAAAATTGGTAGCGGCCTTTATTGGTTTTTCGCTCATTCCAACGGTGCTCCTCGCGCTGGTCGCAAGCGGGCTGGTCAATAAGGCCGTAGACGTGTGGTTCAGCGATCAGATTGAACAGGTCATGCGTGACTCGTACGACGTGGCCAAGATGCAACACGCCGGCCACATTACCCTCGCGGTGAACAGTGCCCGCGCCATCAGCCATGAAATCTATCGAGAGGACATGCTGCTGACAGAGCACCGCGATCTGCTGGTCGCGGCGATGGCGCGCAAGCGAACGGAGTTCGGCGTGGCAGGCATTGAAGTCTTTTCGGCTAAAATGGAAACGCTCACCAAGGCGCTGGATCTCGACGTCCCTTCCGCTGCGCTCGATCTGCCGATCGGCCAACTGGTCCTCCAAGTGATTACCGGAAAGCAGGAAGTGAATGCGGTACAGGAGGCGCAAGCCGGGCGCTTGGTGCGGGCTGCGGCCCCCATCGCCGCCAGCGGGCGCAGCGGCGAGATCGCTGGCGTAGTGGTGGTGGACGCTTACGTGCCTGAATCGTTGCTGGCAAAAATGGAAGGGATCGGTCGTCAGTACGACGAGTATAAGCAGACCAAGGCCATGAAGAACCCCATTAAGGTCGGAGCCTATCTTTTCGTCGCCGTCATTACCGTGCTCATTTTGTTCGGGGCAACCTGGTTTGGATTTTATGTCGCGCGCAGCATCACGGTGCCGATCCAACGGTTGGCTGAAGCCACCGAAGCCATTGCCCAAGGGGATCTCTCTGTCCGGATCGAAGCCAAGGCCACCGATGAAATCGGCACACTCATCGATTCGTTCAACCGTATGACCTCGGATCTGCAGGGGAATAAGTCCGAGATCGAGGCGGCTAATATTTCGTTGCGCCACAGCAATCTTGAACTTGATCGCCGTCGTGCGTACATCGAGACGGTGGTTGAAACGATCGCCGCAGGCTTGCTCTCCATCGATAAAAATGGACTGATCACGAATTTCAATCCGTCCGGCGAGCGAATCCTTGGCCTTGAGGCGGATCGATTTCGTGACAGACCCGTCAATGAAGTGTTCAAAGAATTCCGTCTCGATCTGTTCCAGACAGTCTATGATCGGATGCTGGCGGATCAGCGCGATACGCTGGCACTCGAGGGACCGATGGAGATCGAAGGCAGATTCCTGATCATCGGGCTTCACGGTTCGCGCATGAAGGACGAAGGGAATAAGGACCTCGGTATCGTGCTGGTGTTCGAAGATCTCACGGAATTGATCAAGGCGCAAAAAGTGGCGGCCTGGCAGGAGGTGGCACGGCGGGTGGCCCATGAGATTAAGAATCCGTTGACGCCGATCCTATTGTCCGCGCAACGTTTGCGAAAGAAGTATCTTGAGAAGTCGCCGGATTTCGATGCGATCTTCGACGAGTCCACGAATGTGATCGTCAACGAAGTGACAAGTCTCAAGCATATGGTCGACGAATTTTCCAAGTTTGCCCGCCTGCCGACTCCACAGATGGCGCATCAGTCGCTCCACGATGTGATGAACGAAGTGACGGCGCTCTATCGAGGGGCCCACAAGGATGTGGAACTCATCGTGGAGCTGGACGAAGACCTCCCGTCGCTCAATTTCGACCGGGAGCAGCTGAAGCGGGTCATGGTCAATCTGCTGGACAACGCAATCCAGGCGATGCAACAAAAAGGGACGGTGTGGCTGTCGACCAAGTATGATACGAAACGTCGACGGGCCGTGGTGAGCGTAGCAGATGAAGGCCCGGGCATTGCGCCGGAAGACCGGGAAAAACTGTTTGTGCCCTACTTTACGCGGAAGAAGACGGGAACGGGACTGGGATTGGCGATCGTGCGGCGCATCATTACCGATCACGAAGGACAGATTCAGGCCAGCCAGAATCAGCCGAAAGGGGCCGTGTTCACGTTCGAATTGCCAGTCTAGCTGAAGAAGTGATGAGTGACGGGGGATGCGCGGCAAGATTCTCACCGCCTCACCGATCACTTATCACCGATCACTTATCACGGGGGGTTCATGTCTGCATCGATTTTAATTGTGGATGACGAAGAGTCAATTCTCACATCCTTGAGCAGCATTCTGCGGGACGAAGGGTATGACGTGGCGGTGGTCAAGAACGGCTTGGAGGCGTTGCGCGTCTACACCATGGATCCGCCAGATCTCATGCTCCTCGATATCTGGATGCCGGAAATGGACGGCATGGAAACGCTGCGCCGGGTTCGCGAGGTGGCGCCAACGGCACAAATTATGATGATGTCCGGGCACGGCTCGATTGAAACAGCGGTCAAGGCGATCAAGCTGGGGGCCTATGACTATATTGAAAAACCCTTGTCGCTCGAGAATGTCACGCTACGAGTCAAACATGCTTTGGACCAACACCGGTTGGAACAAGAGAACCGAACACTCCGGACCACGGTCCAGCGGAAGTTCGAGTTGGTGGGGCAGGCGCCTGCGATGCAACAGTTACGGCAACTCATCGAAACGGCTGGCCCCACCAATAGTCGCGTGTTGATCGGTGGAGAAAACGGAACAGGGAAAGAACTGGTCGCGCGGGCCATCCATCAGCACAGCGCCAGGGCCGGTCGGACGTTTGTGGCGGTCAACTGTGCCGCCATCCCAGAGACCTTGATTGAGAGTGAGCTGTTCGGACACGAAAAGGGCTCCTTCACTGGCGCCACATCGATGAAACGTGGGCAGTTTGAGCAAGCGGACGGGGGCACGCTGTTTCTGGACGAAATCGCAGACATGAGCCTGAACACCCAAGCAAAAGTCTTACGGGCGTTACAGGAACAGCAATTCACTCGGGTCGGTGGCACCAAGCTGCTCAAGGTGGATGTCCGGGTCTTAGCCGCGTCCAATAAGGATTTGATCAAGGAAATTGAAAAAGGCATGTTTCGCGAAGACCTCTTCTATCGGCTTAACGTGGTGCCGATCATCGTACCACCCCTCAGAGAACGCCGCGAAGACGTCTCGCTGCTCATTCGCCACTTCATGAAAGTTCACGCGGAAGAGCAGGGACTGCGGATGAAAGACATCTCCCCGGACGCGATGATCGTGTTTCAACAATACGACTGGCCTGGGAATATTCGAGAATTGCGGAACCTCATCGAACGGCTCATGATCATGGTGCCGGGGCCCGTCATCGAGGCGGGGCAAGCAAGTCTGTCGCTGCAAGCGCGGCCGCTTGGGCCGACGTCCCAAGCCGCGACTTCCACTCCCACGGCCACCCCACTCTTCACGCAGTCGTATGACTCGCTCAGGGACGCCCGCAATGCGTTTGAAAAGGACTACATTGCGCGAAAACTTCGTGAGCATCATTGGAACATCTCTCGCACGGCTGAAGATTTGAAAATCGAACGGAGTCACCTCCATCGAAAGATCAAACTCTTGGACGTGGAGACGCGGCCCGAAGGATAAGGAGATAGAGGCTGATGATCTTCTGTGCTCGCGCAACGCACGGCCTCCGAAGACCCTCGCTTGGGCTACTGGCACGTCTCGGCGTGCCAGTGGGTGGGCGGGTGAGAAAGTTGCGCGCAGTGGAAGATCAATCAGCCCCATCCTTGAAGAGAGAATGAGCGAGTTTAGAAGGATCCATTCGATCGGTGGTGGTCACGTGATGTGCGCAGGAGGAGACGGCACGGGCAGCGTTTCGACTCTGAACTATGCAGGGCTGCCCCTAAGGGTCAAGCAGCTGGAACAGACCGCGTAATGAACTTGGCGTTGGGATGAGCCTGGATACGATTCGAGTGCGGACACGACCGTCTGGCCTCC
>JBBRRN010000032.1:0-14761 GCA_038200685.1 Nitrospirales bacterium | reverse complement strand
GTACATTGAGGTGTTCTACAATCGGAGGCGGCGTCACTCCACGCTCGGCTATCACTCCCCGGCCGAGTACGAAGCGAGGACGGCAGTGGCTTAACCAGGTGTCCACGGAATTGGGGGAAGGTCAGAGTGACCAGTAACAGAAGCGGCTCTACTGAGACCGGCAGTATAGGAGGATATGAGGACGCATGGCTCCGGCTGCGTCCTATCACGGTGGACGGGCGCTCTCCTTGAACATAGGAAGGGTGGATGCCGGTCTTGATGGAGCAGGTTCCCGATGTTAATCAAGTATCGAAGGGCGACACGCGAGGCTGATGAGGCCAACGAAGTAAGATGGAGCAGCGGCTATGGAACCATGTCATGTCTGCCAACAACAAGCTGAGTGGCGTTATAAGGAAGGCTGGGGCGCTCTGGCCTGTGCCGATTGGTTTTCGGGAACCTGTGAGGGGGATCCGCTGGAGATCGCGCCTCCATCTGTGGGAGATGTCCGCCCGGTAAAACTACAAACTGAGACGGATGAACGCTACGCCCATTGGGTTCGAACGCGCCTCAGAGAGCTATGGCCGTTGGAGCATTCGGCATGAGAATGAGAACACTCGCTCTGCTGCAGGTAATGGGAATGGCCTCACCGTGAGGCAGTCTTCTCCCTTGTTTCTTAACCTCCTCGCTATTTATTATTTGGTGCAAGGATTGCTGCTGATCGCAGTGGGAGTCGGCGGATTGATTCTCGTGGATCATAATCAATTGCTTGTCATCAAGCAGTGGCTCCGTGTCATCCGCTTGGACCCTGAGAATGGCTTCATTCATTGGCTCCTGACCAAGATCCTGCCCGTGACGAATGAAATACTGGAGACATTGAGTATTGGCTCCTTCGTGTACGGCGGACTCGCGTTTGTACAAGGTGGAGGTCTCTGGTTCTCTAAGCCCTGGGCCTCCTATCTCTCGCTGGTCGTGGTCGGTTCATTCATCCCGTGGCAGCTGTACAGCATGCTAGACGAAGTAACCGCTCTGAAGCTCATGACACTTTGTATCAATAGCGTGATCGTCGGGTATCTGATCGTGAGTGTATTGCGGGCCAGACGCGGCAAGAAGAACAGCTGAGTAGGGGAAACTGCCACAGGTGAGTGTCGCATTCGATCATAGCCAGTAAGTGGGCACTGTCGAGTGATTTCTATTTTCTTGCCTGTAGTCGCACGTTCACTGGCAGAGAAGTAGGCGGTGCGAGTTTGGCTCTTTGTGGGGGGGGTGAGCGTTTGAAATGGTGGGAAAGCGACAGTATCATGCAGGTGATACGCCTGGCTCTCAGGCGACGCCTTTTGGAGGTGTAACTCCATTCCTGAAAAAGTTCTCATGCAATGGCGCGGGCTCGGGGATCATGAAGGCGGCTGCGAAGTAAGGCTGAAAAAGTGTGAAATCGTGAGGGCTGCGTAGCTCTGTCATGATGGGTGAATGGGGATCAAGTCTCTCCTAGATGATGTTCAAAAGGCGGTATCTATCGCCCAAGCTGGCATAAAAGGCACATTGGAGTCCCTGAAAACGACATCGCCTCAAGCCAAGAAACCAGTGGCCAAGAAACCAGTGGTGAGCACACGCACCAGGAAGAAAAAAGTCCCTGCTGGCGGCAAAACCCCATCTAAACCGAACAAAAAGCGACGTACCAGGAATCCCTCAAACCTCATCATCAAATCTCGCGCCAGGGTTCCACGAAAGTCCGGCAATCCAAAGCCTGCCCGGAAATCAAAGTAGACAGATCGGCATACGAGGTCGGATGCTAGGCTACGTCGGTGGGCGAATTCGCCGTAACACTCTTCGATGTCTTTCATCTCATTGTCGTTTAGACGATCAACCATCGGCCACCCATTCGAAGAGATTGGGGCCGCTTGGGGTTGAAGACCTTGACCGGGTGCGCAGCACTCGTCTGTGTCTCTCGATACCACTACCACCCTTGCGTTGTCGGCTTCTTTGTCATCCAAGTCAGATTACTCATTCCGGCGGCTCCAGTGGGCCGGCCCATCGCGATTGCGCGCCAGGAATAAATTCTCCGTCGATGCCCGCCATCGAATAGGTTGCTCCTGTCCACCTAACAATCACTGGCCCGACCTCCAGAGCCACATCTTGAAACCAGAACCATCCTGACACGGCCGGCTTTTCGGCTGTCCAGGACAAGGGCATCTCGGCTCCCTCAGTGACGGCTAGCGGCGTGGGATCGAGCGGTGCTCCTAACTGCTGCTCCGCCTTTATCATCACTGCTGTAAGAGGGTCTGTCTCTACTCGTTTACCGCATTTTAGACACATGAACATACCTGTCTCGCCTGACAAACCTTCGGCCCATTCATGGTGACAGTCACTCATCGCGGTCGCTCTATTGGTCCAGCCCATCGAGGGCCGTTCAGATCGAACACGGCGAAATTTTCATCACTCGCCGTCCGGGGTTTGTTTCTATCGAGTCCCTGATGATACACATTCACGATGCGCTCGTCGCTTCCGTCGAGCTCACTGAACCAGTACCAGCCTTCCATCGTTGGGGCCCGCATCGTCCAGATCACTCCTCCCCCTTTTCTGTGCGATCGAGCAGCTTCGATGTACGAATGGTGCGCACGTGTGGAACGTCTCGTCTTAATCTTCGGACACTTCTGGGGCGTTTCCATCGATAATATCATGGCCTAATTGGATCCCATGGGTATCAGCGGCCTCTTCCGTGGCGTGGATGATCTCGTCTGTATAGGGCTCCGCGGCGACAATCCCTTCCCGCTGAGAGGAAATCTCTATCCTCGATCTCCATTCGTTCTTCCCCGACAGTTGCCACGGGGTCGAGCTGATGAGGTATTCCCGATATTCGACAGACTTACTCATACAGGCGGCTCCGAGTGAGAGATCATGAACCGATCAAGGTCCTCTTTCGTGATCGTCCCATCAATCACGATTGTTTCCCCTGCGGTGTCTGCCATGGGAGTCTCCGATCCATGCTGGGCGGCCCACGTAAACAGCTTCGTCAGGTTCTCCCACGTCAGTTCCATCATTACTCCGGCTGCTCCAGAGGACCATACCATTCGCCGCCGTCCATCTCGCCGAGTGTCGCATCGTCATCGGTACCCGGAGACGAGACGGTCTGCCGTTCGAGATCGACTTCCACGATGAACGCGTCCTGGCTCACTGGTTCTCGCCACCAGTAGTAGCCTGAAGCCGTCGGGAGTTGGGTCGTCCAGATCATTCCTCCACCTCCCCGCAAGATCGAAGCTGCTTCGACGGCGTAATAGAGCAGACCCCCACATCATCCCATCAGATGCCAACGAGGGAAGTAGTAATTGTCCTGACTAGTGCCTCAAACTCCAAGGCCGGACTACTTCGTGCAGTTCGAGGATTTCATCCTTGAGCAAGACCGCTTCGGCCCCCGCTGCTTTCATTGCTTGTATGACATGTTCGTCATCAATGATTGAGAGTCCTATGATACTGATCTTGGGCTGTGCGGCTTTAATTTGCTTGGTCGCTTCAATCCCGTCGATCTGAGGCATATTGATATCCATGATAATGCCGTCGGGCTTGAGAGCAGCCGCCATGGATATGGCTTCCATCCCATTGGTCGCTTCTCCGACAATTGACAACGTCGGATAACGTTCCAACATCGCGCTGAGGACTTGACGGATCAACCCATGATCGTCTGCCAGCAGGATTCGAAAACCATCAGATGTCTGTGTATCCCCCTGCATGAGTCCTCATTCTCAGATATTTTACCCGTTACTCACAACTAGCGTAGCTCGATAATCAACGTCTTGGGCCTCCACTCAGCCCTTCCCCTTCGGCAGGAGGGTTCCTGCTTCTTGCCGGTCTGCCGGGACAGAATTCATTTCCGTTGTGAAGACGAGGCTCGGGTGAGAGGTCACCACTTTGCGGGCCGAGATCATCATAGCTTCGCCTGTGCGGGGATTCCGTCCTGTGCGAGGGCGCTTACGTCGAACTGTAAACTTGCCAAAGCCGGAGATGGCGATCGGTTCGCCTTCCTGAAGTGTCGTCTTGAGGAGTTCAAGGACACAGTCCAGCAGCTTGGCTGATTCCGTCTCCGAGAGACCTGCGTGCTGATGAATGTGCCGGGCAATATCCACCTTTTGCATCGCTTGTCACTTCCCCTTTCGACTTCCCTCGTTATTTCTTGAACAGATCGCGGAGGTAATAGTGCCTAGCGAAAGAGAGCGGAGGTTGTATGAAGATGCTTAGAATGCTTGTTCCACTCCCTAAGCCGCTCAAATCCAAGCTGGACGCCCAACGGCGCACGGGCACAACCGCCAGCGGGTTGATTCGGCATCTGCTGGAGCAGCATTTCAAGGGTAAAAAGGCCGCATAACTCACAACCAAGGAGGGATTCCATTGAGAAAAGCGTGACACTCGTGAAGGGCGAGCCGGAAGGAACCA
The DNA here is from genome assembly GCA_038200685.1 of Nitrospirales bacterium. Taxonomy (GTDB): domain Bacteria; phylum Nitrospirota; class Nitrospiria; order Nitrospirales; family Nitrospiraceae; genus Palsa-1315. The sequence goes on along the minus strand of JBBRRN010000032.1, from coordinate 10,357 downwards.
ATCAAGTGTCCGATTTCAGTTTATCCAGCAGGTCGGCCGCGCTGAACTCAATCAGGGCTTGATCGTCAGCCTGGAGGGTCTGATCCTCCAGGAGGGAATGGATGCTTTCGCAGGCACGGATGAAGGCGGTAGCTTCTTTTCCAATGGAGTCCATTTGTAGTTCTCTTGAGTTGGCCATAATGCTACCTCCGGATCAGCCGTTTCGCCACCCCTCTTATGAGTTACGTAGCTCTCTGGTTATAGGAGAAATGGAGTCAGTGGGTCATTTCGAAGGGGTCGAGGAGGCGGACGCTATTGTATTGAGGAGCTCAGCGGTGCCGGCGGACTTGGAGAGGAAAGCATGTGCTCTCTCCGCCTTGGCGTGTCGCCCTACCTGCACGTTTACAATGCCGGAATGGACTATCACCCGACTGTCCGGCCACCGGTCACGGATGTTATTCAAGAGCTCAAACCCATCCATGCGAGGCATACAAACGTCGGTGAGGACCACATTGAATTGTGTATTCTCCATGTGACGTATCGCGTCCACCCCATCATAGGCCGATTGGACGTCGTAGCCAGCAGACGTCAATAGCTTGCAGAATACGTCCCTGCTCCCCTCATCGTCATCCACTACCAGTACCTTGGAAAGTTGATCTGTCACAGAAAGACCCCCATTTACCTGAAGGATTTCATGCAAGGACAGCATGTGTTGGTGAACAATCGGACGGAACTAAACACGCCGTGGACCGTAAGGGCATTCACGAAAGGCTGTAAAAAAGAACAAAGGCTCGACACTTTTCGGCGCGTTGTGCTCCCACAGCTTTTGCATTGCGTGTGCTCAATCATGAATTCACTCTACTGCACCGTTAAAACGGCAGATAGGAGGGGAAACCCTAGTTCTGTCGAGACGATTCGATCACTGATCACTCCGGCGTTGACACACTCGCGGGTGGCCCGGTCTTGGCTGAAGACCGGCCGTTCAGAAGACTAAGATCCTGGAGTGATTTGCGGGAGACGATCACCTGAAGCCGTCGACACCGAGGACCATGACGAGCAGCACGTAGTTTGATCTGGACACCACTCCCTCGCAGTGGGGGAAATTGCACTATTGTGGATTTTCCGGCGTCTGCCACCGGTGCTAAAGCTTGGAAATTCTTAGTCTGAAAGACGGGAGGAGTCGTCGGCTTTAAATCCCACGTTGCTGGACTTGCAGTCCTTGTGACATTTTTAATCTGTTGGGATTTTCCTTCTTTTAGATTTCCCAGACACGTTGTTTATCTTTCTAGCTTCTTCAGGAGAATGGCCGTCATTCCCTCTCCGACGGCAGCCTCAGCCAGCTTCCTAGCGTCAGATCCCACGACTCTGGGGTATAATGATCGCTGGCACCCCCCGGGTACCACGTCATCTCTCCAAAAACCACACGCGACGGGAGGTCGTATAAATCCACCCGAACGAACGGATGATCACGGGAGAGGATGTGCGCGACATGCAGCATTTCGTCCAGGTGCTTCGGTCGTGGGCTCGGCTGTGATGGGCGCTTAAGCTTCACGTCGAATGGCAGGACATTCCAGTCCAGATCGTAAAATGCACGACAAGGCTGTGTGAATCGACCCGTGTCCACTTGAATCACTTTCGGCACTCCGCTGAAGCAGGAGAACTTATAATCAGGCGGGCTCTGTTGCATTTCGCCCAGCCATTCCTCAGCAATCACTCGAGGAGGAATATGCTTGTACGCCCACTCACGCCAAAGCCAATAGTTACTCCGTGTGAGCCACGATGCTAATTGTCTACGGGCCTCGTATTGATCTAGTCGTGAGGAATCAGGAACAAGAATATTCTGCCCTGATCCGTGCGTCGTCTTGAGGACGTAGCGAGAGGGCATGGTGGAGAAGTCCATGGTTCCTGGACCGTCCCAGACCCCGTAAAGCTTGGTTAAATACGATGCGCCCACGCGATCCCGTACATAGTCACGTACTGCGAACTTATCTGAGCACTGCGTCACAACTGGGCGGCGATCATTGCGCATGAGCCAATGGAGCTTTTCATTGAACGTCTCAGGATGATTGACGTTTAATGGGCGACCGAAGTTTAACTGGAACTGACGCCGTTGGACCCAGCTATCGGGGCGGCGATCATGGAGCCATTGATGGATGGTCACGATCACAATTGCTTCCCTTTTATCTATCTCGCCTTGAATAGAAACAGGATTTACTGAATTGTTTACGTGTCTCTTCCTGGTTCTCCATTTTCATGGGGAGAGGCATGGATCGCTTTTAGCCCTTCCCCTTCAGCAGCCGCATCATGGCCGCAAGTAACGCGGGTCGAGAGTTTGTGGACCAAGTCTTGAGATCGGTGTGAGCTATGACTATAGCAATGTGAGCGATCGCCATGCTTCTGACTCACCGCGCAACGTAATTCATCATCACTTCGCCTTTGGCACCAATCCGTTCTTTTCCATCTCCACCCAGTGTGCCTCAACCAGTTGGATCATGTAGGCCTTGACGGAGAGGCCTTCTAGGGCAGCGCCGATCTTCGCCTTCACGATCGCGTCTCGTGGGACCTCTCGAAAGTTCCAAACTCCTGCCTCATCCTGTTCTTTTTCTTTCGGCATGGCGGCACTCTAGCAAAGCCGTCTACATCCTTCAACGCCACTTGACATATTACATCATGTGATGTAGCTACATCCTTAGAGAAACGAGGCCTTACGAAGATGTTTCGTATAAATGTCTCTATTCACGACTCTCTGAAAGCCAAACTAGACGCCGAACGGCGGACGGGTACCACGGCGAGCGGGTTGATCCGGCATCTATTGGAGCAGCATTTCAAGGGCAAGAAGGCGGCCTAACTGCCGCGACGGCCATATCAGAATGGTGAGGTGATGCGAAAGGATACATCAGCAATGCTGTTCGACATTGATGAAGGCCGATCCCTCGAAGACATTATTCAGCGGATGTGGGATCATGAATGGTCCCAGTCCTTCCAAGGCCGTGTCCTGGCCGCCGGTGAGGCGCAAGGCTGTCAGTGGTTTGACGTGGGTGATGAGAGGGATGGAGGGTGTGCTGGACCACAGGGAGGAGGATCCCGCCGAGTGTGCCCGCATCATGGCCAGGTGGCATGCTCGATCAATCCCCTTCGGACCCGATCCGATTCTTGGAGGGACCGGGTGTACTGGACTCAGTGGCCCGGCCCTTCTCTCCGGCAGCAGCATACCCGAGGACAGTCGTTGCCCCTGAGCCGCTGCACCGAAAGCGGGCATGATGAGGACTAGGGCCTCTCCTAGTGGGCTCGCTTCCTGTTCATAGTAAACTGATGACGAGCTTGAGAACAACGCCATGGGAATACGGCAGGAGTATGCGGCCCATAGACTAGGTCGTTAACCAACGTCAGTGAACCTATGGCGAATTTCGTAGCGCACGAGGTCCGGTTCAGAAAGGCACCGGGCCTTCGTTTTTACTGGCTGGTACGCGCTCTCGACGCCCTACTGGCCTGTATGCCACCTTGCGCGACTCCACTGAAACGACCCACTACTCTCAAGGCGGAAAGGACCTGCATAATCGCATCATGGAAATTTGTAGAGAAATAAGGGATCTCATCTGTGCCGCCGAAGTACTGCTCGCCTCTCTCCATCAAAGAGAGGGCTTCAGTGACGTGGAATATGGGTTAATAACGGCTGTGGCTCGTAACATCGAGATGGAAGTGTTTCTCTACCGGCTCGAACACTATAAGCCCTCGTCTGAAACTGCCCCCAGACCGTAGATGCACTGACGCTCATCAGCGTGTTCAGGATCACCGGCTCTCTGCAGACCTCCGTACGTACTGGTTCAAGAACGGCGAGAGATGGACTCCGAGCGCTTTGGCGATAAGCCCCCCAAATCCCAAAACGAGAGGGGGGAGTGGAGTCGGCACTCAGCACTCTGCAAGCCGGGTCCACCGATCGACTCCCACCGAATCTTTCAGTGGTCATTTGTCAGGCGTGACCCTGCTCAGCAGGTCTTCCGATCGACAGACGGGCGGCCAGCAGCCATAGCGGAGCAGCAGGGCAAGTCCTTATTACCGAACGTGTTGTGAAATCCGTTGTGAAATAAGTGGGGAAATGAGGGGAAATCTGAGGAAAGTGGGGGAAGGCCTAAAGTGCCGTCCCCCCAGTGCTCTTGCGCCTTTAACAATGTTTTGCCTGCAATAGTTTTCGAGACTGCGGGTGATCGTCCGCATGAGCTGATATGGGCAGGTCACGATGCGGGGGTATTCGATCCGAGCAGAACTGATTACAAAGGGAGGTTTTTCACGCTTCGCATGAGCCTCCCTCGTTCCCTGAACTCTACGGTCGGCGAGGTCGAAGACCTACTCGACTATCGTGTTGACAAACGTCTGAAGATCCTCTTCATCGCCTCGGGAAATGCTTATGTCCTCCGGATGAGCTGCGAGATTGCGGAAGGCGCGCAGATGTTGGCATCGTGGTGGCGTATCCAGCCCGTTCCGACTCCCTTATCGGTGAAAATAGTGAGTTTGCTGGGTTTCTACTGATTCCATTGTTACTGCTCAATTCGGTCGTTAGAGTTTCTCGCCTCATCACCGATAATGCCTCGACAATCTTCGCACTCCTCGAATTAAATTCCCCCCCCTCCCATTTCCGGGTCTCGAAGGTGATTCGGGTTCACGCATTGGCGCTCCCGCTGTCACCTTTTCCCTGCCACACGTGTGTTTCTACTGGGGCCTTTCCCAGTGGGACATGTTTCTAAATCATGTCCATTTACACTAAATGAGTACGGCCCTGACACGGGAGATTTCGGACGCACGAGTTCTTCGCATCGAACCAATCATTAGGAGATACACGATGGAACGACTAATGAAGGCCCCAGAGCCGAAGGATAGCGGAATGACGAACCAGAACAATGCTCATCAGACGCTTCCAGCCAGCCAGCAGTTTTCGCCACGATCCTGCGTCCGTTGTGAGGGCCTCCTCGTGAGCGAGTGGAGTTACGACCTGCAAAATCCTGACGACCACATGGCCGCGACGCTTCGCTGCGTGCAATGCGGGAACCGGATTGATGCGGTCATCTTACAGAACCACGTCCGGCTGGCGGACGAACGCCAGTCCAAACGGCCGATCCAGCATGGGCACCCGACAAGAACCGTCCTTATGGGACACGCCGCCTAACCCATGGCTGGCCAACGAAAGCATGGTATCCTCACTTCGCCACCTCCACTTTCCCTTATAACCACCTACGGCCGCAGAGGGGGCATGTGGCTGGGATTCCTACTGTCCCTCTGCCTCCCTGGCGCGGTCGCCTGGGCCACCGAGCCCTCGACCCCTGAAGAGGTCCTCCGAACCCTGGTGCGTGCGAACGCGGAAAAAGACATTCCCACCATGTCTCGATGGATGGCCCACGACGAGGATTGTATCAACTATACGATTGGTAGACGCAAGTACGTGGGCTGGAACGACCTCGCCAAGGACTTGCAGGAGGAGTTCGAGGCGGTCACCCACCTGGAAATCCCCATCCGTGAACTGCAGGTGTGGACGCGTGGGGAGATCGCGTGGTTTGTCATGGAAATCGACTACATGCGGTACAGTGGTCAAGGCCCCAACCAGCAGCCCCATGTCCTCCCGCTCCGTGAGACCGGGGTGCTGGAACGACGCAACGGAAACTGGATCTTGGTCGCCTGGCATGAATCATTGAGCATCCCAGGATCCGACAGCCTCCGCCCTGAGCAACACCTGGCAGTACAATCGCGGCCAAAGTAACTGTCTGGTATGCCTGAAGGCAGCACTTGGAAGGAACTCGGGACCATAGTAAGTGACGTGAGTAGGTTCAAGGGGTCGTGGGCACCCGTGACGAGGCGGTGGTATATGGGAACCACGGATAGTCCTGGGTACAGAAGAAACAAGGTGCGTTGATCCTCGAGGCTAACGGCATCGAAGAAACAAAGGCCCGGCACCTTGCGGTGTCGAGGCTTTCAGCTTTAGACCTGCAACGCTTCCACCGTTTCTTTCACAACGTTTCCATTGTGCTCATCCCACGGCGTTCGCATTACGTATGCCTAAAGTATGTCTCTACTCTACGGCATTGGCCGAGTTGGCCATACCAGGAAAAACCCAAGATTCACGGATGCGTGGTTAGAGCCCTTCAATGGCACCTTGGGGCGCAAGCCTGGGGCCTGGGGACTTTTTTGTAACCTTCACCCCCTACCGCAATCGGCTGGCCGTGATAGGCGTTTCCGCGAGTGTCTTCAAAAGGTCCCGGTAGCAAAAGTCGTGGGCTTGCTGTGAGCCATTCTCTCTTGTCACCGTGACGGAAAAGGATTTCCCGTCATTGCTCAGAGCACCCACCGCGTCCATGAGTTTCGCTGCCCTGGGGTTGTCCTCGACACGCACAATCACGCGGATCTCTTCACCAGGCTTAACCATCGCAATGTTTAACCCGTTCCATGGATCCCGAAGGTCAAGGGTGGATGGCGTTGAGTCGAGTTCAGGCATTATACGTTCCTCCAAATCAGGTGGTGAAAGACCAGGTGCCGGGAGGTTCACTACCCTCAGAATGGCAACCTTCTCCATGCAGATATACGCGACTCGCATGAGTGTCGAGTCTAGGAAACGCCCTAGTTGGAGGTGAACATTCCTCCTAGGTTGGGATGTCGTGTAGGAGGCTCAGGTTAAATATTCAACCGCCCGCTGCGCACGCTGGCGTGATGTGTGTGGCTTAGTGGGGACGGTGAACGCGCGAACAGCACTCCTTGGGTAACGGGCTTTGTACCAACTCACACACCGGTTCGGTGTCGTGAGCACGCCCATGCCCGTGCGTCTTTATTGAAAGATGACCGCAAGCATGATGCCAGTCGTAATGATGAAACCCAACACCATCAGAGCCTCGAAGAGCGACCGCATTTCCGTCATGGTCTTCTCCTACTCCAAGATAGGCCGATCGGCGTCCGAGTCGGGATTCCTGTAAAGGGCCATGCATTCAGCAGGCTAGCCTTTCTCCATCAGTCATCTACGGGCAGATAGGAGCGGGGCCGATCGCCCTTGGACGGTTTGAACTCGGAGCCCCGCGGTCTGGCTACGTGGGCGATGGCCGCGTGCTCTGCGTGGGTCAGTCCATTGTACAGAGCAAATACAGTGAATGAGTGGCACGCCTGCAAACGTGCCTGGACTTCACCCCGTATAACCGTCCGCTTCCATAGCCGTATCCCTGTTCATGCACGAGGCACATGGGCCCTTATCTCTATCGGATATTTGGGATTCGCCGCCCGACGTTCCAGCCTCTCCGAGGCCCAGATAATGGCGATCGCGACTCCTGCCACAGTCAGCATTTCCAGTACCGCAACGTTTGCATCCATAGGTGTCCTCATGCTCGCGAGGTCATGAGGAGAGATTATCAGCCGCCACGCGGGGAGCCACTGGGAAGTTCCCCCGCGTAAAGCTTGCTTTGAACGATAAGAATCGTGAGTCGAGCATAGAATCTGATCGTGTTTTCCTCATAGGTCCGTGAGCAGCCATTTCGCGCCACACTAAAATCGGCTGGCAGAGAGAAGGTTAGGAACACGGGGGCGAGAGAGTCTCATTTGAAGAAAGGAAGCAGGTGCAGTACGTGCTGAGTGATTGACCGCAGGACGCTTCGCAGAGGGCCGAGAGCCCGATGATGCCATCGTGCACAAGGAATGGCAGCGGGCATAGGACGTGTAGGGAATCTGAACTGTAGAGACGACCATTCGCGCTCGAAGGTGTCACTGGCTAATTCCGCCTGCACAGAGTTACTAAGGAGCTGCCGCATCGGCTCAGGTAGCATGCGGGCATGTTTACACTGTGAATTTTGTGAAGTCAATATGGCACCCAATGACAGTAGCAACGAGTGATATAGCCAATTTTTTCTGGGCACTCCGACATACAGCCCCAATCGTAAGAAGCAAGCAGAGGTTAGCTGCCAGCGAAGGCGGCCGAGGTTGCGCGCAAGTTATCTACAGCCAGAGTATCATCCGAGGTTCTCATCTGCCCTGCGAGCGCGTTGGCACTGAGAACATTGGGCAAAGATTCTCTCAGGCTGAGACTCCACATCCGGCCGAAGAACGAGATGATACGTCTCGCTTCCACAGGAGGAACAGGCTTTACCAGCTAGCTCCCGACGAATGGCATCGATCTTCCCGATAGGTGTGTGCATGAGGTTGCCCTCCAAGAAACAATGTTTATGCGGTGCGGTCTCGCGGCTATATGGGCCACGGAAGAACTTCTGTGGCTTAAAGGGCTCAGATGAGAGCGATTCCTTTTTATGCAGAAGTATCCCTTACCTGTGAGCAATTCTCATGCCGAGAGAATCTTGCTGACGGCATCCATAAATTAGGATGATTGTGAGAGGAGGCCGTCATTGGCGTCCGGAGGGGTGGATGGGAAACCATTCAGTGGAGACGGCTGTGAGATATCCCTTCTGGTCACATTACGTGATGCGTCAGAATCACCACGTAAAAACTCCGGGGTAGAATGAAGAAATTGGGAATGCGGCAATGTAACCCCAGTCATACGGTTGGCTCTTCAGGACTGCCAGGCCATGTCATCCCACCCCATCAGTGATGTCGCCCCAAATGATTGGTTAGGTAAACCGACACGATGAGGGTGCTTCTACGTGGAATCTGGGTGGGAGGTGGGTTCAGCCGGGGTTACTTTTCTTTCTGACAACGTGAGGTAATTCGATCCTTCGCACGAGAAAAACACTATGGGTCGTTTCGGTTTAATCTTTTCGGGTGGTCGAGTGTTGTCTTTTGTGCGACGAGTCAGAAGGTGTCGTCTTGCTCGGGTCGGTTTTGCCGAATAGCTTTCGCAGTGCATCCTAGGCTCTTTCCAATCGCCCTCGTTGCACGCCGGTTAACGATTTTCCGGCACGATTGATGTGAAAGTTGAGCATCGACATGGCCGACTGAAAGGGGGAGCCTTTTCGGCGCGTGCTGCGCTCGGCCGATCGCTTGAGGGAAGTGGCGATCTGCTGAGAGCTTGGCTTCGTGAACACTCCGTGCTCCAGATCCAGGGCATCACTCCGCTGCATGGCAGCCGCAGACCATTTCATTGGCTTCTTTCCTACCGCCTGTACTGTAGTGGCTTTGCGTGGCATCAATCGTCCGAGCCTCAGACGTTATGCCGCTTGATGAGGTGTGGCATAGAGGCGCTCCTCAATTGTCAGTACTGTTGGACGGTGCGCATCACGCAACGGGAGTGCGGCGACCCGTGATCAAATGAATCACGATCAACACGATTCCGATCACGAATAGAATCCAGGAAATCTGGACTGCAATCGCCGCCACCCCGGCGACATTCAGAGCACCGGCAATCAAACCCACCACCAGAAACATGAGTGCAAAATACAGCATGGCTAGCTCCTTTTCATAAGTTCATACGATCGTCCCCATCCTAATACATCCTATCTAGCGGAGCCCGTTTGGGCCCCTAGGAACTTCCCCAGTTTTAGCAGACGAAACGCAAGCCTCATTAAATGATCGCGGGCCTTGCACGGTCCTCCTGAAACTACCGCTGGCCTACTGGTCAGCTCGACTCAAGGAGGTCCCCCCGGTTATTGAAGGGTTTTTACCAGACTCGGTCTCAAAGACGAAAAATCACGACCCGTTCGCCCTCCCTTGCTATGATTCCATTCTGTTACGGCTTGACACTCCCCTATGATTCCATTACAAAATCGCAACCCCATCCTTTCGCATTGGCTCAACCATACAGAACGCAATTTAGTCGGTCCGGCGGGAGGACCTCCGTTGTGATGAACACCCCTCGCATGGAGTACTGCTGATGTCGTCTTCATATGCGAAGCCCAAGCATTCGGCTTTCACGCAATGGTGCTGTGGCCTCATCCAAATGTTGTCGTATGAAGACATTCTGAGTATTACCGTCTATCTGCCACCGATGGTCTTTATGGCGGGACCGGCGGCAGTTGTGGCGAGCAACCCATGGGTCACTCTCGTCCTTAATGCCATCGTCGGCTTTGCTTTCAGTTGGGTGCTGCACCGTGTGGGACATCGATTACTCAGAGTGCTACCGAACGAACCGAAGGTGGTGTATCTCTCAACCTCACTGCGGCTGCCTGTGCACCTGACGTTGCCTCAATTCGTGTGGATGATGGAGATTATTGTCGCCGTCGCGGTTTTCAGCGCGGTCGTGGGAAAGCGCTTCTTTCTTGTCGGTAGTGGACTTGAGGTTCTCGTTAGCGCAATTTTCTTTGTCGTGGCTCTTGGCCTGTATTTTCTCCCCGTCTATTTGGGGAGACTCTGGATCACGAAATATTTTCCCACATTGCCTCTATTGCGGCCAACGGAAGAAGTGGCGACCAAGTCTCTCCCTGTGGTTCGTTTCCATTGAAGGAGGAACATGACACCGATGATTTTT
>JBBRRN010000031.1:0-14807 GCA_038200685.1 Nitrospirales bacterium | reverse complement strand
GACGGGTAGTCGTGATCAGGCGCCGCGATTGATCCCGTCGTCACGCCGGTGAAACTCTGAATGGGGTGCGTGTGACAGTTCGAGGGACAATGATGCAGGATCATCTCCCACGAAAATGCAGAGGGCGGGAGCACCTCGTCCGGATCGGTGGCGTGTCCGGAGAAGGTGATCGATTGGCCGACCTGCCATTGAGTACTCGCGACCGGAGCATCAATAAACGCTGTGGGGGAGTTTCCGGCGGAGATCAATACGCGGGCTATGTCAAACGCCCCATGATTATCCGTCACTTTAAGTTGCACGTTGTAGAGTTTCGCCTGCGTGTAGGTGAACGAGGTCTGAGCCGTCAAGGCATCGCCAAAGAGTCCGTCGCCGTTCAGATCCCATGAATACGACAGGGTATCGCCGGCGTTCGGATCGCTTGAGGCTGTCCCATCAAAAGTGACTGCCAATGGAGTGGGTCCAGACAGGGGTGTGGCCTGAATCACAGCATGCGGGGCCTGATTGCCACTGGTGTACTGGATACGTCGGATGGTTCCTCCATCGAAGTCCACATAGAACAGATCTCCCCCTGGCCCAATTTGCAGATCGACAGGATTCGCGGCATCTGCTGCGAACGTAGCTCGCGTCGCTAGATCAGGTAAGCCGTTCGCCCCTGCAAACATGCTCCAAATACACTTCCGGGAAAAGTCTGAAAAGAACAGGGCGCCCTGATATGGGGCGGGATAGTTCCCCCCCTGATTGAACGCCAGTCCCGAGATGGACGAACTGCCGATAGGGCATGTTTCTCCAGCCACCACTTGCTGGCTGTGCTTATAGGTAAAGTAGGGAGGAGTGTGCCCACCGGACTGGGAATAGAGACTTTGGCAAATGTTGAGACCAAGGGCTTGATAGCTCGCCTCTGGCCCTGTCCCTTCGTAACAGGGCCAGCCGAAGTTTCTCACGGTTGACGTGAGGGGGTCGGAAATCCGGTCAATTTCCTCCCAGCTGCTCAGCCCCACGTCGCCGACCCACAATTCATTGGTTCCCGGTCTAACCGTAAAGCGAAAGGGATTGCGGAACCCGTAGCCCACGATGCGGCGAGTGTTGGAGTCAGCACTGGCGGAGAGGGGATTGTCGGCGAGGCCGGCGCCCGTGAACGGATCAACCCGTATGATAGTGCCATTTAAGACGGTCGGCCCGATGACCCTGCGAAGACTCTGGGATCTGGTTCTGCCACCCTCTGCCGTTGGAGAGGTCTGAACGCCACCAATTCCTACTGGCGGATCCCCTAACGGATTCAGTGGAGTACCAGCCTGGCCGTAATCAGCAAAGGTAAAGCTGGCCCCATCCCCTGCGCTCGCATAGAGAAACCCATCGAAGCCAAACAGCACAGTCCCAACCGTGTGACTGGGATACTGCTGTCCCCACCCTTCGACCAAGACCGCTTCGGTGCCGGTCGAGACATTGCTGCCGGCGGTGGCCTCTAGCCGAGACAGCCGTCCACTCACGACACAACCGTTTGTGGTGGCTCCTGGGGGAGTGGGACACCCATCTGACGTGGCGCCGGACGTTCCCCACCGTGGCACTTGGGGATTATCCGGCTCTTTATCATAGGTGTACACGACGTACACAGAGGGAACCGTGGGGAAGTTTGGGTGTAGTTCAAGTCCCAGCAGCCCTCGATCCCAAAAATTATGCACATTCGTCCGCAAGTCATGAAACACCGTGGGCGTAGTGGCGGAGAGATTGGCGAAGACTTTAATGAGCCCGCTTTTTTCCGCGACAAAGACCCGTCCATCCGGAGAAAATCGGACAGTAGTAGGTTGAGTCAGCCCTGAGAGCGCTATCGATTCTGAGAACCCCGCCGGCAAGGTCGCGCCTTCTACTCGGGCAACCGCTGGACTGAGGAGACACGTTAATGCGGTACAAACCCCAACCCAAAGGGGAAATAGATTCTCAAATTTTCTCATTCTGCCTCACAGATAAAATATTAGGTAGCGCTGCGCGGTTCGATGGCTCTCTGCAAAATGGGAACACAGGTACTCTGCAGGGATGGCACCGGTCGCTCTTGTTCTTTCTCTATCTCGCGAAGGTGGCCATGACTCTGGGTTCCAGAAATGCATCGTTGTGCACCTACCCTAATTGAGGGATGACACAGCGGAATGGAAGCGTGCTCTTCCCAGCTCCCTACCAGTTGACGTTGCAAGGCGCATTCTGCCCAAATGACCGCGAGACCGCAATCCCTCCTAAGGAGGGGAATAACGGCAAAACATAGTAGTGATTTATCGGTACTCAATGATTCGACACGGTAAGATCGGGCCGGCTTTCCTATAAACATCGCTCTTGCACAGACATGAATCCGTAGTCCCCAAGCTCCTGATGTTTCAAACAAACTTGTCCTTGCCTGCTCATAAGTGAATATCACGTCATGAAATAGTAGGTTGTGGAACCGATGCTGTAACTCCGCCACATTCGTTGGCGAGTCGGCCCACATCGACCTCGTTCAGGGTCGAAACGAACTGCGTCTCGGTGAATTCCCATGGGCACATCGGAATCGCCCGGCTACGGTGGACTACTCTGCCGAAAGTTTACCCTTTGAACTTGTCTTAGATTTGGAGGAGCGTGGGATCGCGGCAGTTGGCATCGTATATGTTCCTGTTCCACTTCTATGCCTGCCGAATTTGGTGGCGGGTTTTTGATCTGAACGAATAGGGGTTGAATCACAGCATCGAGCGCTGGCTGGACGGTTGGGGAGTGATTTTCCTGAGGGTTTATCGCGTGAACATGTCCTACAAGATGATGAACATGGCTATGGCTACCCAACAAGTGTCGACAAAATCGGGAGGAAGCTTCCCTTCCCCTACCCCTTCACGCCTTACCCTTTGCACCTCACATTCCACGGTTTGACACTCCCCAAGGCTGTTTGTTACGCTCCGCGCCGACTAGCGCCTATCGTCGGCAAGACCGAGCCCCCATGAACATCAAAGACTACCTCGCACAGAAGCGGGTCGACGTGGATCGGTTCCTCGATTCCGTTATGCCCACCGCGGTCACGCCGCCTACCACCCTCCACGAAAGCATGCGGTACAGCCTCATGGCGGGAGGGAAGAGAGTCCGCCCGATCCTGGCCATTGCCGCGGCAGAAGCAATAGGTCAGCCGGCGCCGGGATTGATGCCAGTCGCCTGCTCGTTGGAACTGATCCACACTTACTCTTTGATTCACGACGACCTACCCGCTATGGACAACGACGACTTCCGGCGCGGTAAGCCCACGAATCACAAGGTCTACGGCGATGCGATGGCGATCCTGGCCGGCGACGCCTTGCTGACGATGGCGTTCGATCTCTGCAGCCATCCGGATCTGATGAAGGGATGCGACCCGACACGCCAAGTCCGTTTGATTCAAGAACTGGCCTACGGCTCGGGGAACATGGGGATGGTGGGCGGTCAGGTGTTCGATATCCAGGCTGAAAACAAGGACATCGATCTCCCGACGCTCCAGAACATCCACAAACATAAGACCGGCATGTTGATTCGCGCAGCGGTGCGGATGGGCGCCCTTGCCGGCGGCGCACAAGATCGCCAACTGGACGACCTCACAAGTTACGCCGAGGATGTCGGGCTAGCCTTTCAGATTGCGGACGACGTGCTCAATGTGACGGGGACGCGCGAGGAGCTCGGCAAGAATCCCAATACCGATGCAGAACGAGGAAAGAAAACCTACCCGACATTCTACGGGGCCGACGGAGCCAGAAAACTAGCGGATGACTGCGTGGCTCGCGCCATCGCGCGCCTCTCTCTGTTCGGTCCAGCCGCAGACCCGCTTCGTGAAATTGCGCGCTATATCACTTCGCGAAGAAACTGACGTGTGTCGTGAAACGTCAACCAGCCAGAACAGCTGAGAGCCTGCTTCAAGACATACCTCTAACTTTTCACCTTTCACCTTTCACGTCTTCAAGATGAAAGTTCTCGTCACTGGGGCAACCGGATTCGTCGGCGGCGCAGTGGTGCGGGCGCTGGTGAACTGCGGCATCGACGTCCGCGTCCTGGCCCGTGCCGGAGCCGACCTCCAAAATATTCAGAATCTGACCGTGGAGCGGGTCGAAGGCGATCTGCGCAATCCGTCCTCGTTGCGCACATCACTCACCGGCTGCCGACAGCTCTACCACGTGGCGGCGCACTATGCGCTCTGGGCCAAAGACCCCTCGATCTTTTACGACATCAACGTCACCGGCACAAAAAATCTGCTGGAGGCGGCCCGCGACGTGGGCATCGAACGGATCGTCTACTGCAGCACCATCGGCGCGATCGGCCTTCCTCCCGGCGGAGGGCTTGGCACAGAAGAGACGCCCGTCTCGCTCGAACAGATGGCCGGCCACTACAAACGCTCGAAGTACCTGGCCGAACAAGAGGTCGTGAAGCTCGCGAAGGCTGGGCTGCCGGTCGTCATTGTGAATCCAAGTGCTCCCGTCGGTACAGGGGATGTGAAACCCACCCCGACGGGGCAGGTCATCGTGGACTTCATGAAAGGCCGTATGCCGGCCTATATTGAAACCGGAATGAATATCGTGGACGTCGATGACGTGGCAGCCGGTCATCTGCTCGCGATGGAGAAGGGACGGATCGGCGAGCGTTACATTCTTGGCAATACAAACCTCATGCTACACGAAGTATTTGAGATCTTGAGTCGATTGACCGGCGTGAGGGCGCCCACGATCAAGCTGCCCAGACTGGCAGTTCTCCCTCTGGCCTACCTTAATCTATGGATCGCCAACCTCACCGGCCAGTCCCCTCGTATTCCGCTAGAAGGGGTGAAGATGGCAAAATATAAGATGCACTACGATTGCAGCAAGGCGATCAAGGAGCTCGATATTCCACAGACGCCGCCGGAGGTTGCATTGGAAAAGGCTGTGCGGTGGTTCCGAGATCACGGGTACGCGTAAATTCGATGCTCAATGTTAAATTGTCGGAATTGATTCCACATTGAGTATCGAGCATTGATGGACATTCTTACCCTCTTTGTAAAAACCATCCTGTTCCGTCCCTACGTCTTCGCCTTTCTTGCCGCCTTTTTGTTCGCCGCGATCCAATTGATCGGCTGGCCGAGAACCTGGCGGTTCTGGTTGATCAGCTGGGCCACGGCCTTTGTCTGCGAATTTTCTTCGACACGCACCGGTATTCCCTTCGGGTGGTACTACTACAACGGCTCGACCGTGGGCCAGGAACTCTACTTCTTCGACGTCCCGTTCATGGACTCAATCTCATTCAGCTTCCTGCTCTACGCCGCCTACTGCGTGGCACTCTGCCTCCTCCTTCCAACCAGGCCGATCTCTCCTTCCGCTCGTCCGATGTTCAAACCCCTTCACCTTGACGCGAAGGCGCGAACGGGTTGGTCCGTACTCTTCGTCACAGCCTTCTTGTTTGCCTTCATCGACATGGTCATCGATCCGGTGGCACTCCGCGGCGACCGCTGGTTCCTGGGAAAGATTTATTACTACCCGGACCCGGGCGTTCACTTCGGCGTGCCCTTTGCCAATTATATCGGATGGGCCGTCGTCGGACTCATCTCCCTCGCCATCTATTTTCCGCTCGAGCGCCGACTTCCCGCTCTTTCACTGCCTCCATCAGTCACACCACGTCTCCTCTTGGGGGTCGGCCTCTATTATGGCGTGCTCGCCTTTAATCTCAGCATGACGTTTTGGATCGGCGAATCGTTCATGGGAATGAGCGGGCTGCTGATGCACCTTCCTGTCATCGCGCTGCTGCTATTTCGCCTTGCAAGACCACGCGTGGCCACCTCATCGGGATAGCCCGGTGGCAATCAGACAATAGAATTTGTATAGTGAACAGCAGGCTCTATGTATACGACAGGAGCCTGACAGACTCATCGCGACCATCATCACGCACGCATCGATATCGGTACAGGAAAGAGGATTTACCATGTGGTTACGCATGACTGTCACACTCACATGTCTCTTCATGTTGACGCCAAGCTTCGCCCTCAGCGCCGACCAACATGTGCTCGGGACGATTACCGCGATTGACGCGGTCCATGTCGAAATCAAAACGACCATGGGCCAATTGATGAATGTGCAGGTCAACAAAAAAACCCGCTACAAGGATGAGAGCAATCCGAAGAAAGCCACCATCCCCGAGGTCGGCAATCGTGTCGTCATCAAGGCGGAAAAAAATGAAATAAAAGGCCACAACGTGTTACTTGCCATCGACATTCATTTTTCCTCGGCCAAGCGTGTGCCGGTCCCCACGCCGCCGGTTCCAATTCAGTAGCAGGTTACAGACAGACGACTGTTGCCCTGTAGAAATGTGTAAGGCAGCAAACAGTCATTGACTCAGGGTCAGAATCGGGTGCAGGCTGATTTAAAGGGCTGCCCAGCAAGGCCGCAGCGAGCGAAGAGGCAAGGCGTACGCTTCGGTACATTGAGCCGCTGAGCGATGCGAGAACGAAGCTGGCAGAATTTTTCAACAGCCTGTGAGGATGAACGATGCCGCCACTTCACATGACATCTGAGCCCAATCACTCGTTGTTCAGCGGTGGGGTTCGCGTGGCCGTTATTCGCATGGCGGTCACGGCCATCGCCGTATTTCTCGCGGTGATGATTGTGCCCGGCATAGCAGTCGACTCGCTCCCCGCCGGACTTGCCGCGGGACTCGTGCTCACAATTCTGAACCTTTTGCTCCGACCCATTCTCTTTGTGCTGACCCTTCCCTTGATCGTTCTCTCGATGGGACTCTTTCTCATTGTGGTCAACGCGCTTCTTCTGGGACTCACGGCCTATCTGGTCAGCGGATTCTCCGTCACAGGATTCTGGCCCGCAGTCGGGGGCGCGATCGTGATTAGTTTCGTCACCATGATCCTCAACTGGTGGGCCTCTGACAACCGCTCGATGGAACATCGCCCCTTCCCCCAACGTCCACCGAAGATTATCAATCCCGGCGAATAACGGAACCTGTGAGAAGGATAGAAACGCTGCCCTTCCACCCTCCTGACCCTGCCTGACACTATTCCTTTTTATTGAATTGCCCATCGAGCATTGCTACAATGCGCTCCTTTGACTGGTCTAACCCACAAATGACAACTACAGCTCCGCCACAGAACAAACCCATTCCGGAGACGCACCTCCAACGGACCTTAACCTCCGTCATCAACGAGCTGCCAGTCGACGCGGCGCTCGCTGCCGTATTCCACCATGACCAAGGCCCGCTGGTCAGCCATGCCGTACGAGGCTTTACCCCTCGTGATATCCAAGCCATCCTCAGAACACTGTCGGCATCTACCATCGCTGCACCTACCCCTGTACACGACCAGGAGAGCGGCCGCACCATGCGCCTCCGCTTGGTTACACCTGGCACGAAGTCGTTGCTTGGGATCCCCCTCCACTATCGAAACAAAACTTACGGCTTCCTCGTCATCGGGCGAAAAGAGAGTGTCGCATTCGCGAAAAAAGAAAAGAGCTTGATGGAGCAGGCCAGCGACGATGTGACAAAAGCGCTGGAGCGCGAAGGCCTCTTCGATATGAACATCGTGCTCAGCCGCCCGTTTGTCGCACACGAGCCCGTCCCTCCACCGCCCTCTCCGACAGAGATGTTTGCGGCCCCGGCATCGCAACTGACACCGGAGTTCCAAGATAAGATCATTGCCGTGTTGGCGGATGCCAACCAATACGTCGCCTATGATCGCATCTGGGCCTGCCGCTACGACCCCCTCGCGGGCAATGTCGAAATCCTTGGACTGGCCGGCGATCTCAAGGGCGAACAGAAAGATGGGAAGAAAGATCTGAAGTCCGGGCACCGCCTGGCACTCGACAGCTCAGCTTCCGGGTGGGCGGTTCGCCACCGTAAGCCACGCGTGGATCATGATCTCGCCTCCACACAGGGACGATTCCTCGACCACAAATATCTCTTCAAGGATCGGCTTCTCTCGTCGCTCGTCATCCCGTTCTTTGTCCGGGGACAAGTGGGTGGAACCATCACCCTGGCCTCAAAAGAAGCTGGACGATACCAACAGACCGATGCCCGCACACTTGAGCCCACAATTGTCAAAATTGCAGACATTCTCCAAGCTCCGATTCCAGTATCGACCAGCCAAGCCCCCGCTACAGGACAAGCCGGCGCACCTGGGACAGCCCTTGCCGCTGGTCCTTCGGAGCCCAGCATCAGAAAACAAGAGCGGCAGGCCGCCATCGGCGAGTTCAGCATGTTCCTGGCCACAGAAGTGCGTGAGCCGCTCGCCTCGATCCGCGCTCAATTAGAAGAGGTCACAGGGGAAGGCATCCTCGACTTCGACCCGCAGACACGCGTCGAGAACGCGATGCGTGACATGATCAGAATCGAAGCCATCCTCAATGAGATTTTAGATTTCGCCAAACCACTCGAACTGACGCGACGGCTCCTTCGCATTCCAGAAGTGATCGAGAGCGCGCTCACGGTCGTGGCAACCGACCTCGAAGTCACCAGGATACAGGTGACCAAGGACTATGCCACGATGATCGCACCAGTGCGTGGCGATGAAGCCAAGCTCCAGCAGGTCTTTCTCAGCATTTTCAGGAATGCGAGTGAAGCAATGAACCCCGGTGGGCATCTCCACATTCAGGTCACCCAGCATCGCGCGGGGCGCGGCGTGGAAGATCAGATCCTCATCAAGAACGACGGGGCTCCTATCCCGGCAGACATCGTCGATAAGGTCTTTGAGCCGTTTTTCACCACGAAGCGGACCGGCGTTGGCCTGGGCCTCGCCTCGGTGAAGAAGATCATTGAAGAACATGGTGGCTCAATTGCCATCGGCAGCGCTCCCGGCGAAGGTACTACCGTCACCATCCGCCTCCCCGGTCTGAGCCACGGTCCGTCCTATCGCGGCCGCCGCAGGCCACCGGCACGCCGCCCAGCCTGACATCGCAGAATGCTGAAAAATCCCGCCAGCGTCGTTCTCTCCTTGAAAACATCCTCAATGTAGCCCAGAGGCTACGCCTCCGGTGCTTTCATCGGCTGCGGCCTTGCTGGACGGGCTTTTTGAGCATCCTGTGGGAATGCTCGCCTGTTGTGCCACTCGTGTGAGCCATCGCCTAAGTCGCCATAAACTTGTACAACAACATGGATTATGTGGCGCCAGGGCTTCTTCGCCTAACGATTGCGGCTCACCCGCGTCCGCACTCCGTTTTTTGACACTGCCGCCGTCGGGTGCAGCCGCGGGTCAGTCCGTCAGGCGGGCGGGGGATCTTGATAAGCACTAGCCATAGAGTCCTGCACTTCCGGCCTTTCCAAGATCGTCAGAAGTTCCTCGAGAGCCGATGCCGCACTTTCTACGTCACCCACTGTCCTGCTACGTTCGTTGACTGCCTCCCTGCCAAACAGCTGATGCTTGAGACGATTCACGTCGCCTCGATTCTGCTCAAGGCCAACCCGGCCGAAAGGCTGCTGGAGTACCAGAGAGGCTTCGATCTGGCGCGCTCGCTTCTCTGTGTCTGAGAGCCCTTGGGCATTAGTAGCAGCCTCCAACCTTCCTTGTTTCTTCAACTCAGCGGCGATAGCTTCCAGGAATCGCTCATAGCAAGCGTCGAGCCGCATGAGCGCCGAGTTGTACATGAAGCCTGGGGTCCAACTGTTGCTTGGTTCTCGGTCAGTAGCAATTGAGTCATTTACCTGTCGCAAGAAAACAGCGTGTGCCGAGCGATCGGCCTCATCGTAGGAACGCCTATCGCGAACACCACCTCGTTCAGCCCGCTCCAAGGCAAACAGGGCGCCCGTGGCGAACATGAACGTGTGAGTCAGTGCAGGCCACTTCGCACCCAACGCCTGAATCCGTCTCGCCAGTGCGGAGTAGTCTGCCACGTGTTGTCTCTTGTCGGCCTAACAATGTTTAGGCGGATTCGCATAAGAGCTGGATCTGCCAATTTCTACCCGCATAACACGCCATCTGTTCTCCTGAAACATACGCGACAAACTTTACCATTTCAGTCAGTTGCAGTTCTTCCGGTAGTTAGCCCGTCTTATGCGGATCCGCATAAGAGCACCTCCGTAAGGGGGTTCAAAATCCATCCAGCGGACTACGAACACCTACAGGGCCGCAGTTGAAGACACGAATATACATCACCTTTGTCTTGACGTCATTGTGGAACCAGGGAGATTCTCCCCTATGTCTCTTAGGGGAGTGGCCGAGGTTGCCCTTTATTGCGCGCATCGAACGACCACCGCTTTATCGTGGGGGCTCTGCGAGCAAGAAAGAGGATTGAAGGGGTCAGACCCCTTCAATCTTCCAGGGCACACATACTCCCTTAACTATCGCGTTTTCACACCCTCGGCCCTCAGCAGCCCGCAAGGTGGTGCACCGCTCAGCGCTCGGGGGACGGATCGACTGTTTTCGGCTCGATCTTGCGCGGGCTCGGCGCGCGCAAGGACCGCAGACCGGTTGCGATTGCCTCGAGTTCGGAGCGTGCACCGCTCCTGTGCATCGCCTCGTCGAGCACCGAGCGAAGATCGACCCGCACGTCGGGCAGGCGCGTGACGCGCCAGGTAAAGGTGTAGTCGGGGAAGCCGGCGCAGATCTGGCCTGGGCAAGGGTCCAGTTTGACGGTTTCGACAACTTCGTCGCCGACGTTAGGCAACGCGGCCTCGAGCTCGTGCGTCGGATACTCAATCCTAGCGCTGCCAATAAAGTCGTTAAATTGCCACCCGTTAAAGCAGCTCGCGTAGTTCGAGCCGGCATGATGGCCCGGCGCTGGCGATGATGGTCCGACGCAAAATCCACCCGGGTTTCCGATCCAGTCCTTCTCCCAGAACTCGACCTGAAAACCCAGCGGCGCGGGCTCGCCGACCTCTTCGCACACCGACGACTCGCCGAGCACGACGATACCGGGGCGTACCGCGACGATGCAACTCTTGGCCGGATCGAAGTCGTGGGTGTCGCCCGAATCGATGCCACCGATCTCGTTGGAGAGAGTAAAACCTTTGGCATCGGTGGTCTCGACCAGCACTTCGTCGCTGCCCGGCCAGTCGAAGCCGGTTTCGTCTCGCGCCTTGAATCGTATCGCCTCGATCTTGTAGCGCCGCTCGACCCACTGAATCGTGTCCCAGCGGGTGGCTCTCGACGCCTCCTCGACGGTCGGGCGGTCCGCGTCTTCGGGCTGCGGCGATGTGGGACGCGCCTGCGCGAACGCACCGGGAGTACACCAAAGCCCTGCTACCACACTGAAGCAAATCGCCATGAAGTGCCTGCGTGAAATCATCATCGGATGTCCTCCTCGGTAAGATAGCTCCAAGCAACGCCGTGGTAAGCGGATAGACATAGGCTCGTGTACCGCGTCCTGTATCTACATCCAGCCTAGTCCTTGCCCTCGACTATTGCGTGCCTTTATTTCTTTCCAGCACGTAACACTCGATGCGGCTGTTAAATTGATCTCTCCTTCCGATTGGCTCACACCGGACCTTTCCCCCACGTTCTTCTTTCAAAGAAATTTGGTCATTTATAGGGCGTTGGATTAGTTTTATCAACGCTCGTGTACCTTCTCTTCACAGGATGGTGGCCTGTTTAGCCTCCCACTGCGCGCGTCCAACGAGGGGAGTCCGCGACCGCGCGTTGCGCGAGCACAGGAGATCAATAGGCTACCCTCCATTCTTCCTGCGTTGCTTTCACGCAAGTCAGGCGGAATGATTTGTTAGGCGATTCTTCTGATGGCGGACACACAATCAAACTCCTCTTCTGGGAAACGTGCCCTGAGCGATTCAATTGTTTCGTACCCCCATGACACAGCTCCAAAAGCAACTTGTTCCTTACGGGCCGCCTCCAAATCGGCAACTTGATCGCCGATATAGATGGCTTCGCGACATGGAATACCTGTTTTCCTGAGCACTTTCTGTATTCTGGCTGGTTTGCCAAACATCGACATTCCGCACTCAAATTGGCTAATCAGTTTCATATTTTCAGGCCCCAGAATCTGGCTGACATTGTCGTAGGAGTTTGATGAAACGATGGCAAGAGTCACTCCGTTATTCGCCAAATGCAGCAACAGATCATCGATATGTTCAAACAGTGAGATACTTGCCGCATTTTGCTTCATGAGAGAGGTGAAACTCTTTACAACAAAAGGGAGTTTCCAAGCAGGCATTCCTACTTGCTCCATGATCTGCCTAGCGTTGTACTGCCTATACGTAGGAACCAAATCCAGATCAACTTTCTTGAAACCATGTTGCGTAGCGAGTTGATTGAATACTCGAATAAAAAAGGGAAATGAATCCGCTAACGTTCCATCGAAGTCAAAAATTGCCAGCCGGTATTTCATATGCGTGAATTGCCTAACAATGTTTAGGCCGATCCGCTTAAGCTGCTAACCCCTGGGCTCTCCACATAACACGCTTGAGGATTTCTCGTCGAAAACTTGTTAACCCCCTCACCTGCAATTGTTTACTCTCTGCCATGTGGTTTATTACAGCAGCTTACGCGGATCAGCATAAGACCACCTTTATGAATGGGTTCAAAGCCCGCCTGCCGGACTACGAACGCTCTCAGAGCCGTGGTTGGGACATGAATATATATCATTGTTGTCTTGACGGCACTGTGGCAGCCAGCGCGCCGCCCCTATACCTCCCTTCAGGCGAGCGAATGAGAGCACCACCGCCACCATCCACCTCCTGATCTCAGCCACGGCCCATCCTATCGCGACCATGGCCGCACAAGGCCACCACCAGGTGCCACACCTGACCTCGTATTTCCGTCCATTCTCAGAGTCGGCGGCGCTAGACAATTGGCAAACAAAGATGTACAGTAACACGTACATATTTGGAGGCCTCCTATGGATGCTATTACGTACACCACCGTTCGCGCAAACCTCGCAAGCGCAATGGACCGCGTGTGCGACGACCACGAAGCCCTGATCATTACGCGCAATGGAGAACAGTCGGTCGTGATGCTCTCGCTGGAAGACTACAAATCGCTAGAAGAGACCGCATACCTCTTACGCACTCCCGCTAACGCCAAACGTCTTCTTGCAGCTGCGGCGCAACTGAACGCCGGCAAAGGCATTGAGCGGAAGCTAGCCAAGTGAAACTGATCTTCGCTGACGATGCATGGGACGACTACGTCTATTGGCAAAAGCAAGACAAGCGCATGGTTGAGAGAATCAATACGCTGATACGCGAGACACAACGAGAGCCCTTCGCAGGAGTGGGTAAGCCTGAGCCCTTGAAATATGCGCTTTCGGGGTACTGGTCACGTCGAATAAATGATGAGCATCGAATGGTCTATCGCGTAGAGGGGGAGGCGCTCATGATCGCGCAGTTGCGTTTCCATTACTGAGACGCTGAACGCTCCACCACTCAGCCGCGAACGAAGCGCTCGGGAGGGAATATAAAGGGGCGAAGGATTGGTAATATTTCCGGGAAGACTGATGTGAAATTAAGACTCCCGACTCCTTTTTTACGCAATCCGCATACGCTGCTGATATCTGGGTTGTTATCCATGTAACACGCCTGAAGGGGAAGGTCTAATGGGTCAGACCCATTAGACCTTCCCATGGGCACATACTCCTTCACTATCGCGTTTTCTACGCCCTCGGCAACTCGCGAGGGAGGCGCAACGCTCAGCGCCCGGGGGGCGGATTGCCCGTTTCCGGCTCGATCTTGCGCGGGCTCGGCGCGCGCAAGGACCGCAGGCCGGTGGCGATTGCCTCGAGTTCGGAGCCTGCACCGCTCCTCTGCATCGCCTCGTCGAGCACCGCGCGCAGGTCGACCCGCACGTCGGGCAGGCGCGTGACGCGCCAGGTAAAGGTGTAGTCAGGGAAGCCGGCGCAGATCCAGCCGGGGCAGGGATCCAGTTTGACGGTTTCGATCTGTTCGTCGCCAACGTGAGGTAGCGCGGCCTCGAGCTCCTGGGTCGAATAGTCAATCCGGGCGCTGCCAATGAAGTCGTCGTCGTCGAATTCGTCGTCCGCCCACCACGGCCCGATATGTTGGCCCGGCCCTGGCTGTCCAGGAGGAACTTGAAACCCATACGGTGGTAATCCGAAGTCCTTCTCCCAGAACTCGACCTGAAAACCCAGCGGCGCGGGCTCGCCAACCTCGTCGCACGCCGACGACTCGCCGAGCACGACGATGCCGGGGCGTACCGCAACGATGCAACTCTTAGCCGAGTCGAAGTGGTGGGTGTCGCCGGAATCGATGCCACCGATCTCGTTGGAGACAGTCGAGCCTTTGGCATCACTGGTCTGGATCATCACTTCGTCGCTGCCCCACCAGTCGGGGCCGGTTTCGTCTCGCGCCTTGAAGCGCATCGCCTCGATCTTGTAGCGCCGCTCGACCCACTGAATCGTGTCCCAGCGGGTGGCTCTCGACACCTCCGCGACGGTCGGGCGGCCCGCGTCTTCAGGTTGCGGCGATGCCGGGCGCACCTGCGCGAATGCACCTGGGGTACACCAAAACCCTGCTACCACACTGAAGCCAATCGCCATAAAATGCCTGCGTGAAATCATCATCGGATGTCCTCCTCGGTATTAGAACTCCAAGCAAGGCCGTGGTAAGCGGATGGACATAGGTTCGTGTACCGTGTCCTCTATCTACATCCAGCCTAGTTCTTGCCCTCGACTATCGCATGCCTCTATTTCTTTCCAGCACGTACCACTCGATGCGGCTGTTAATTTGACCTCTCATTCCAATTGGCGCACATCAGTCATTTCCTCACGTTCTTCTTTCAAATAAATTTCCCCATTTATAGGGTAAGAGATTAGGTTTATCAACGCTCGTTTACCTTCTCTTCACAGGAGGGTAGCCTGTTTGACCTCCCACTGCGCGCGTCGAACGAGCACATTCCTATCGTGCGCGTT
>JBBRRN010000030.1:0-14817 GCA_038200685.1 Nitrospirales bacterium | reverse complement strand
CGGTTGGAGATTCGGCTTGAAGATCCGCTTGGTCTTGTTGTTGGCATGACTGACATTATGCCCTGACTGGCGACGTTTACTACAGAGATCGCATGTAAATGCCATGGGTACACTCCTTCATCTAGTCGTATCGATGTACGTTTGTAAGGTGCGAAATGTATCACAGGGCCGCTCATCTTGACAAGCAGGTTGAATGGATAAGGGGGGGATTGCGATGACGGCAATTGATCTACTGGGGTTTGCAGCTGGGGCGTTGACGACCTCCGCCTTTTGGCCTCAACTGCAGAAGACGTGGATTTCGAAGTCTGCGGGCGATGTCTCACTGAGTATGCTCGCTATCTTCACAACCGGCGTCTGTCTCTGGTTTCTCTATGGACTGGTGCTACATTCGTGGCCGATCATTGTCACCAATTTCATTACGCTACTTCTGACGGGGGCAATTCTCGCGCTCAAGCTTCGCTATAGGACTCACAGCGGTTAGCATGTTTGGTTGAATTCGTCGTTGGTGACTGTAGATTTGGTTTCGAGGGCAACAACGGTAGGCGCTCTGATGTCGAACCGTGCGTTACCCCATCGTCGAACCGGCCATTCCCCACATTGCTGATCAGGTGCTTTCTCATATGTCGGGAGCGGTTCATGAGTAGGCCCGGGGACGATGGACTGTAATGACCTTGACAACCTTCTTCCCGGTCTCCTAGAGTGCCTTCCACAATATGACTCCTGGGTAAGGGAAGAGGGTGCAAGTCCCTCGCGGTCCCGCCGCTGTAAATGGGGACGAAACCCGTGAATGCCACTGTCCGATTCATGGATGGGAAGGCGCGGGGAGTAGGGTGAACCATGAGCCAGAAGACCTGCCGAGAGGGGGAGCCTGCCAGAGGATTCCTTCGTTGTGAGGCGAAGGAGATCGGATCAGATGCCAGGCCGCAGTCGTGGGAACGACCGGAAGCGTATTCATTCTAATACGTTGAGAATCGTTTCACGCCGAGAACGCGGCAGATGGTCTGAGATCATTCGCCGTAATAGAATGGCGATCCTCTGGTAGGTTCCGAAGACCGACGTTCCTTCGTGGGCTGGGGAATTGGCGAGGATGAACTGCGGGTGCAATCCTCAGGGTCTGTCGAGGCCTTGGGGATTTTTTATTTGAACTCCGCACGGCATAGTCGATGGTGGGCTGGACGGCTAATCGGCGCTGTGTTGCTCGTCTGTGCGACAACAACTTTTGCAAATACAGATGATGGAACGTCGGGCATGACACGTCGGCAGCAAGGCATTCTCACAGGCATGCCGTTCATGACACACGTGTCAGCGAAGGCGTATGTCGATGATGCCGGTCGGCGGATGTATTTCGCCAAACCTCCAGTAAGAATTGTCTCGCTGGCGCCCAGCATCACTGAAATGTTGTTTTCGATGGAGGCGGGAGAGCAGCTCGTCGGCGTCACGGACTTTTGCGATTATCCGCCGGAGGCATTGAAGAAACCAAAGGTGGGCTATTCGAATCCGAACTTGGAATCGTTGGTGGCACTCCAGCCTGATTTGATCATCGCGCCCAACGACTTTCTCAAACCTGACGTGATCGTCAAGCTTGAGCAGTTGAAGATTCCCGTCTTTATCTTGGCCGACCAGAATGTCGAGGGGATTTTCGTCCATATCCAAACGCTCGGGCGCATCGTGGGGCATTCGTCCAAAGCCGATACCGTCGCGATGCAGCTTCGGCAACAGGTGTCTGTGATTCAACGGCGCATCCAAGGAAGGGCTCCGGTGCGTATGCTCTATGTGTTGAACAGTCAGCCCTTAATCACCGTTGGTCCTGGAAGCTTCATTGATCAACTGATTCGAATGGCCGGAGGGACTAACGTGGCCGCGAAGAGCGCAACCCCGTATCCGCGACTGAGCATGGAGGCCGTGCTTCAGGAAGATCCTGAAGTCCTGGTGTTTCCCGTCGGGAAAGCTGAAGGCATCTCAGAAAGTGAACAGCAGACCTGGCGCCAGTGGTCGACCATGACAGCCGTGAAGCAGGGCAGGCTTCATCAGATTTCCGCCGATTGGCTCAACCGGCCTGGCCCACGAATCGCCAGGGGGCTCGACGCGCTTGCGGAGATTTTGCACCCGGACAGTTCGGCAGGCAGTCGTGCCGAACCGTCACATGAGTAGGAGATGACGGATCTAGCCTCACCATGGGCGAGTGCCGGCGCGGTGCTGACCGTTCATCGATGGGTGGCGGTGATCGGCGGACTGCTGCTGGCCAGCGTGGCCATTCTGGTCGTCTGTCTGCAGTTCGGCGCTACGTCGGTAGATGTCAAAACCGTCGCGACGGCAATCATGCACATGCTGCGGGCAGACCAAGAAGGCGCCGCAACTCTGGGAACATCCGAGATCATTATGGTGCAGATTCGATTTCCACGAGTGCTCATGGGTTTTTTCGTGGGGGCCGGTCTGGCGGCGGTCGGTGTCACGCTCCAAGCGTTGTTGAGAAATCCCTTGGCCGATCCCTATGTGCTGGGAGTGTCGAGCGGCTCTGCATTGGGAGTCGCATTGGCCATCTTGTTTGGAATCGGTTCCACTTTTATGTTCTTGCCGATCCTGCCGTTTTTTGGATTTGCCGGAGGACTGTTGGCGCTTCTGTTGATCTATCGGTTAGCGCAGTCGAAAGGCCGATTACCGATCCACAGTTTACTGCTGGCGGGGGTCATTTTGAATGCCATTCTGACGGCGTTTATCATGTTCATTACCTCGATTATGGAGCCGAATCGCTCCGCGGGTCTCATGGCGTGGCTGATGGGATCGCTCACGGCGCCTAACTATCCCGCCTTGGGTATCTTTCTCTTGTACGTTCTGTGTGTCTTGGTGATGCTCATGCACAAGGCTCAGTCGCTCAATATGCTCACATTGGGAGAAGAAACCGCTCGTTCACTGGGCGTAGAGACCGAGGGGATCAAGAAATGGCTCTTTGTCCTTACTGCGCTCCTGACCGGCGCAATCGTGTCGGTGAGTGGCATGATCGGGTTCGTCGGGATGGTTGTCCCGCATGCCGTGAGGTTAGTCATTGGATCGGACCATCGATTGCTGCTTCCAGCCTCGGCGTTGGTGGGGGGGATGTTTCTCGCCGTGGCCGATACGATAGCTCGAACAATCATGGCCCCCGCTGAAATACCGGTCGGTATCGTGACGGCGCTGACCGGCGGCCCATTCTTTCTCTATCTCTTGCTCTGGCGAAAAGATCGAATGGTGTGAGATGAATACCGATCGGATGGAAACGATGCAGTTCGGGTTGTCTGTGGACGGCCCTGCCATCGAAGTCGAGAGTGTGTCGTTTCGTTATCCAACGCCGGAAGGGAAGGAAAGAATGTGGACCTTGAACCATCTTTCCTTCCATGTCGATGCAGGAGAAATTCTCGGTGTTGTCGGACCGAACGGGTCCGGAAAGTCGTCGCTGTTGAAAGTGCTCTCCGGCTACTTGCCGGCAGGCGAAGGCGATGTTCGCCTGGGTGGCCTCTCGCTCGGAAAACGGAGTCAGGCCGATATTGCGCGATTGGTTGCGGTCGTGCCTCAGGAGTACGCGCAGGTTTTTCCATTCACGGTGGCCGAGACGGTATTGATGGGGCGTTTTCCACATCGGACGGCGCGCTGGTGGAGTATGGGAATTGGAGACGAAACCACGAGCGACCTCGCCTGTGCGCACCACGCCATGGTCGAAACCGATGTTTTGTCGCTGACTGATCGGCTGGTCTCGGACTTATCCGGCGGAGAGCGGCAACGAGTCATGATCGCCAGAGCGTTGGCTCAGGCGCCAAAAATTCTGTTGCTTGACGAACCGACGGCTTTTCTCGATCTCCAGCACCAGATAGAAATCTGTTCGATTCTGCGCCGGCTGAAAGAAGAACGGGGCTTAACCGTGGTGCTCGTCTCCCACGATCTGAATCTTGCGAGCCAATACTGCGATCGAATTTTGATGTTGAAGGCCGGAGCGCTCTTTCGCCTCGGCACGCCGCATGAAGTCATCGGTGTCGACGCCTTGCGGGCTGTGTATGGTTGCGATGTCTTGATCGATCGTCATCCAGAATCGGGAGTGCCCAGGGTCACCATGCCAAGTTATGCTTCAACGAAACATATCCGCGATCACATGTAACGGGAAGGGTTCGTGCCCGATCCTCTCGTCTATTGTCAGGGTACGCTGTTTCAATTAGGAGGAGAGCTCAGAGGAAGACCGTCAGCGACGGGGAAGATGGTGCAAAACCATCACGGTGCCGCCACTGTAAGCGGGGAGTGATCCTGCACACACGTCACTGTGCGCTTCGGCGCATGGGAAGGCGCAGGGGAACAGCGATCCGCGAGTCAGGACACCCAGCTGATGGATGTTTCGACACAGCCCTTCGCGTCAAAGGGAGGTTGAGTATGCAGTCTGGTAATCGGTATCGGTCCGTCTTGTTCAGGGTGTGCGCGTTTCTCGGTTTTTTCGTCATGTGGTCTGTGACAGCCTTCGGTGAAGAGCCCGCCAAAACTGAACCAGTTCTTGAAACCAGAGAGGTGGTTATCTCCGCAACGAAGACGCCGGTTCCGGTCACCCAATTGACCAGCGCGGTGGAAGTCATCACGGGAGAGGAACTGGAGCGTCGGCACGTGAAGACGGTTGTGGATGCCCTCCGCCTCAGCCAGGGTGTGACGGTCTTCTCGAACGGTGGGCCAGGCTCGTCCTCGTCGGTACGCATCCGAGGGAGCAATTCCGATCAAGTGCTGGTGGTGATCGACGGCGCGATTATGAACAGCGCCACGCTGGGCAATTTCAACCTTGCCAATTTGACCACCGAGAACATCGAGCGCATTGAAATTCTTCGCGGCGCACAAAGCATGTTGTGGGGAGCGGATGCGATGGGAGGCGTAATCAATATCACCACGAAGAAGGGTACCGGCGGTCCCTCGGCAAGCGCGTTCTTCGAGTATGGGTCGTTTTCGTCGATCCGGGAAGGTGGGCAGGCGTCCGGTAAAACGGGGCCGGTAGATTTCAGCGTGGCCCTTTCACGCTGGGACTATACCGGATTCTCAGCGGTCAACTACCGCCGGGGCGCATCGGAGCGAGATGGGTTTCATAACTGGCAAACGTCGGCGCGGCTTGGAATTGCGCTGCCTCATGAAGGACGGCTCGACTTCAACTTTCGTCTTTTGCAGGGGAGGACTAATATTGACGGCGGGTTTGGCTCCGGCTTCGATACGCTGGGAGCGTTCACCAACAGCCAGCAGTTTGTGTACAGCGCCTCATATAGCCAGCCGATCACCACGTGGTGGAATCAAGCACTGACTGTGTCCCGCCAAACAGAGGACTCCGAGACGTCTTCGGGAGCGACGCAGCGCAATGTGCAAACGGGGGTGGTCTCCCCGACGTTTGCCTTTCGATCACAGATCGATACGTTGGCAAATCGAGTCGAGTGGCAACATAACTTTCAGATCGGCAAGCCCCTCTTACTCACCGCCGGGTATCAGTTTCGTGACCAACAGGGAGAAAATCGCGATCTCCTGACGAATAATTTGGATATTCCGCATAAAGTTATTTCCAGCCACGCCGGTTTCGCGCAAGCCCAACTCAATCTCTGGGATCGAGTGTTTGCGACGGCAGGTGTGAGGCAGGATGAATATAACGTCTTTGGCAGCGCGACGACCTATCGGGCTACCGTCGGGTATCTCCATCAAGAAACCGGCACCAAGCTTCGAGGCAGTTATGCCACAGGTTTTCGCGCTCCAACATTCAATCAATTGTATTTTCCAAATTTTGGAAACCCAGCTCTGAAACCTGAAAAGAGTCAGAGTATGGACATTGGAGTGGACCAATATTTATTGGACCACCGCCTCACCCTTAGCGGGGGATTTTTCTGGAACCATTTCCGTGACATGATCGTCGCGCAGGAAAGTTTGGCGGTGTGTGGCCTCTCCCCATTCGGTCCCTTTGCGGCCTTCTGCGCGCAGAACATCGGCGCGGTGAGTACAAAGGGATGGGAGGCCAGTATTAAGTATGCCGTAGTGAGAGATGTGCCCTGGATCAAAAGCCTCGATGTGCAAGCCCAATACACCAATACGCTGACCAGGGATCTCGCGCAGCAACCCGGTAATCGAACGCCGCTTATACCGGTCGATCAATGGAGCATGGTCGTGAGTTATCAGCCGATCGATCCACTCAGGATCAACCTGGAAGGTCGATACGTGGGGTCACGGTTCAACGATGTGAACAATCAACAGCCAATGCGGGCATTCGACGTGTGGAATATTTCTGCGAGCTACAATGTCACGAACCGTGTGCAGACGTACGTTCGAGTCGACAATATCTTCAATGAGAAGTACGAAGAGATCCGACTCTTTGGTACTCCTGTACGGTCCATTTTTTTCGGGCTAAGGGTGAATTATGATGCGACGTAACCAAATTCTATGATCGTTCCTCGATTGATCATTGCCGGCACCCATAGTGGTGTCGGCAAGACGACGGTGACACTGGCGATTCTGGCGGCTCTGAAAGATCGGGGCCGCCGGGTCCAGGTGTTCAAAACGGGTCCTGATTTTATTGACCCAGGCCATCACACCGCGGTCACTGGCCGTCCATCTCATAATCTGGACGGTTGGATGTTGGGAGAGATCATCAATCGCGACATCTTCGCGAGGGCCGCCGCCGGTGCGGATCTTTCCATCATCGAAGGGATGATGGGTCTGTTCGACGGTAGCTCGCCGGTGAATGAGATCGGCAGCACGGCTGAATTAGCGAAGCAATTGGAAGCGCCGGTGCTGCTTGTTATCGATGGGAGCGCCATGGCTCGCTCCGCTGCCGCCATGGTGGCGGGATATGCGAAGTTCGATCCGGCGCTACGAGTGGCGGGCGTGCTCTTCAATCGGGTCAGTAGCGATGGGCACTACAAGCTTCTCAAGGAAGCAGTCGAACAAGAAACAGACGTGATGGTCGTGGGGTATCTTCGGCCAGATCCGGCGGTCGCAATCTCCGACCGCCATCTTGGGCTTGTGACAGCGATAGAACAGGGGAGGGGCGAACTCTACGGTCGGTTGGCCAAGGCAGCGGCAGAAACGGTCGATCTGGATCAAATCGAAGCTCTGGCCCGTTTGTGCAGAGAGTTAACGGTGGTGGCGTCTCAACCTGTGATGAGGAACCACGGTAGCATGGTTCGCATCGGCGTGGCGCAGGATCTGGCATTTTGCTTTTACTATCCCGATAATCTTGAGTTGCTGGAAGCGGAGGGGGCGGAAGTGGTGAAATTTTCGCCCATGAAGGATCAGGCGTTGCCGAATGTAGACATGCTTTATCTAGGCGGGGGGTATCCGGAGCTGCATGGCGAGCGACTGGCTGAGAATCTTGGCATGCGAACGGCAATTAAGACATTTGCTGAGCGGGGCGGGACGATCTATGCGGAATGCGGCGGCATGATGTATCTTACGCAGGCGATTCGCGATCTTGACAGGAAATCCCATGAAATGGTGGGTCTGTTCGCAGCAGTAGCGGTGATGTCTCATGAAAAAATGACGTTGGGTTATCGTGAACTCCAAATCTCACAGCCTTGTGTGCTAGGCGAGGTCGGTATCAACGTCCGTGGGCATGAGTTTCATTACTCTTTGGTCGAGCCGACAGGCCAGTTGCAGTACGCCTGTACGCTGAGGGATGCACAAGGCAAATCCAAAGGGCAGGATGGTCTCGTCGCCGGTAACACCGTGGGGCTCTACTCGCATCTGCACTTTGCCAGTCAGCCGAAGATCGCAGCATCATTGATCGCATCTGCGCGCATGACAATTCTCCAGCGGCAGCGAGCTCAGAGGTAAGGCGTGACAGATAAAGCCGAACACCAAGCGAAAATGGAACGGTTGAAGGCCTCGGTGGATCGACGCATTGAGGCGGCGCAAGAAGAGAAAGGCTTGCTGATTGTCTATACGGGCGCAGGCAAGGGGAAGACGACTGCCGCTCTGGGTATGGCATTACGATGTCTTGGTCATGGCATGCAGGTGGCGGTGGTGCAGTTCATCAAAGGGGCGATTGATACGGCAGAGGAACGGGCACTCAAGTCTTTTGGCGATCGTGTCACCTTTCTTCGCATGGGTGAAGGGTATACCTGGGAAACCCAAGATCGGGAGCGTGATACACAGTTCGCTCAACAGGCCTGGGCCAAAGTCTGCGAGTTTCTTCGCGATCCCTCCTATGCGATGGTCATTCTTGACGAGTTCAATATTGCCCTACAACACGACTATGTGCGGATTGAAGACGTATTGCCGATTCTTCGCGTCCGGCCTCCCCTGCAACATGTAGTAATTACCGGGCGTGGCGCCAAAGAAGTGTTGATCGAAGCCGCCGATCTGGTGACGGAGATGAAACAGGTCAAACATCCCTTTCGAAAGGGCGTCAAGGCCCAGCCTGGGGTGGAGTTTTGAGAGGTCCGGTCACTAAGACCTGCGAGGCCTGCGGGGAGGCGTTCGAGTGCGGCGGATACCAATGTTGGTGCGGGAAGGTCGGCATTACCGAACAGCAGATGGATTGGATCGCCTCGCGATTTCAGGATTGTTTATGTCCGACTTGTCTTAAGAAGATCGAAGCAGGCGATGTGGGACTTGTTCCGCTTAAGCCGTCCGCTCCAACGCAGGCCGAGTCTACGGAGTCATCATGACGGTGCGTCAGGATGTGAAAAGTGCCTGCAGCGGAAAGTTTTCCGACGATGAGCGGAAGGCGGTCTACCGCGTGATTTTCGAGCGGCGGGATGTCCGACGAAACTTTGTGCGAAAGCCGATTGCCGATGAGGTCCTTGCGAGGATTTTGACCGCTGCGCATCATGCCGGGTCGGTCGGGTTTATGCAGCCATGGGACTTTGTCGTCATCCGTCAACGCGCGACTAAGCACGCAGTCAAACAGCTCTTTACGCAGGCGAACACGGAAGCGGCGAAGCGGTATGACGGTATCCGCTCGACGCTGTATCGGAGCTTGAAGCTCGAAGGGATCGAGGAAGCGCCGATCAATCTCTGTGTCACCTGCACCCGTCAGCGTGGAGGTCGACATGTCTTGGGCCGTTCCACGGTGCGAGAGACAGACCTGTACAGTACCTGTTGCGCCATTCAAAACCTCTGGCTGGCCGCGCGAGCGGAAGGCATAGGGGTTGGATGGGTCAGCATTGTGGATCATGGAGCCTTGAAACAGGTGCTTGGTATTCCGAGGCCGGTTAAAGTGCTGGCCTACCTCTGTCTCGGCTACGTCTCAAACTTTGCGACGAAGCCTGATCTAGAGACGGCAGGATGGCGAGCTAGGATTCCGATTGAGGAACTCATTCACTATGAGTCGTGGGGAAAGAAGGGACCGGGCAACAGGAGGAACGGCGATGCGCATCACGAAGGTGTACACAAGAACCGGAGACGCGGGAAAAACAAGGCTGGCCGGAGGGCAGCAGGTGTGGAAGGACAGTCTTCGAGTGGAGACCTACGGCACCCTCGATGAATTGAATGCGGTGGTCGGGGTCGTGCGGGTGATGAATGCCGAGATGGTCGTGAGCCATGCGCAGGCAGCGCAACTCGAAGAGGATCTCCGGTGGATTCAGAATAAGCTGTTCGATCTCGGTGGGATTCTTGCGACGGTTCCAGGCCAAGAGTTTAAGAACATGCCGCAGGTGACGGGGAACGATGTGACGAAGCTGGAGAAGATCATCGATCGTTGTCAAAAAGATTTGGCTCCGCTCAAAGAGTTCATTCTGCCTGGTGGAGGGAAAGTGTCGGGATTTTTACATCAAGCAAGGACCGTATGCCGTCGTGCTGAACGGATATGCGTGCATCTCTCGCGGGAAGAGCTGGTCGATAAGGTGAACATTAAATTTGTGAATCGTTTGAGCGACGCGCTCTTCGTGTTGGCGCGTTGGGCCGCCCACACTCAGGGAGAGCCGGAGTTTCTCTGGCAGCGTGACGTGAAGAAGGTGGCAGGTTGATCGTATGACGCGCGCGCGCAAGGGGCGATCGAAGCTGATATTCATACTTGGCGGCGCAGCGTCCGGCAAAAGCCAGGCGGCACTTGATCTGGCAGGTCCTGGAGCGCCGAGGGCCTTCGTGGCCACAGGCCAAGCCTTAGATCGGGAGATGAAGGCGAGGATCGAGCGGCATAGGGCGACACGTTCGTCTGACTGGGAAACGGCTGAAATCCCCGCAAATCTTGCCAAGTGGTTTAGTGAAAATAAGCATGTATATAAAGTAGTTGTGCTAGACTGCCTCACGTTATGGTTGAGTAATATGCGCAGGCGTCGTTTAGATGGCCTCGCCGTATCTGAAGCCACGGAAGATCTCCTTCATGCGATTCGGGAGACGACGGCCCGTGTTGTGATCGTGAGCAACGAATTGGGTCTGGGGCTGGTGCCTGCGACGAAACCTGTCCGAGCGTTTCGTGATCTGGCTGGCCGGGTCAATCAACAAGTGGCAGCAGAAGCCGATGAAGTCTATCTGACGATCAGCGGAATACCGTTACGATTGAAATAGAGGGAGTTCGAGGATGCTGTCGCACGAAACCATCGACCGGATTCAGCCGACCGAGCTTCGCCTGCTGGCACAGGCGCAAGCGCGACTGGACCGATTGACGAAACCGATCGGCAGCTTGGGCCGTCTCGAGGAGTTGGCTGCCCGTTACGTCATGATCACAGGTGAAATGAGTCCGAAAGTCCCGCGTGGCGCGGTGTATACGTTTGCTGCCGATCACGGAGTGACAGTGGAAGGGGTGAGCGCCTATCCCTCTGCGGTGACGCCTCAGATGGTCTTGAACTTTCTTCGTGGTGGCGCAGGTGTGAATGTGCTTGCGCGCCATGTGGGCATCGAGGTTCGCGTTGTGGACATCGGTGTGGCATTTGATTTTGAATCGGCACCAGGGCTCATACAGAGGAAGGTCATGCCAGGCACGAAGAATCTGATGGTGGAATCCGCGATGAGTCTCGCGCAGGCGGAGCAGGCGCTGCACGTTGGGATCGAGCTGGCGACCGAAGCGGCTCAGGAGGGCATCGGTTTGATTGGAACCGGCGAGATGGGGATCGGCAATACCACTGCCAGTTCGGCCATAGCCGCTGTGATGACGGGCCGATCCGTCGCTGAGGTCACAGGACGAGGAACCGGGATCGACGATGCCGGTCATGCCCGTAAGATCGATGTGATTCAGCACGCGCTGGCTCTCCATCGGCTCGATTCGACGCATGCGATGGAGGTGCTCGCCAAAGTGGGTGGGTTGGAAATTGGTGGATTAGCTGGTTTGATGCTTGGCGCAGCGGCGGCTCGCATTCCGGTGGTGTTGGATGGATTCATTGCTGGCGCGGCAGCCTTGATCGCCGTGGGGCTACAACCTCGTTGTAAGGACTATCTCATTGCCTCCCATCAGTCAGTCGAACGAGGTCATCGGGCGATCTTGGATCATCTAGGACTGAAGCCGCTACTCGATCTCGATCTTCGTCTGGGGGAAGGCACCGGCGCCTGTCTCGGCATGAGTTTGGTTTTTGCCGCGATTAAGATTCTTACAGAGATGGCCATGTTCGACGAGGCAGGCGTATCAGAGCGTAATACATGACCGCGGTGCTGCGAACATTTCTGTTCGCCTGGCAGTTCCTTACGGCCATTCCGCTCAGCCGTTCGACGCACGATGCCAAGCCGGAGGAGTTGGCTGCCTCCATGAGTTGGTACCCTTTCGTCGGCTGTCTCCTTGGCCTGTTGCTGGTCGCAGTGGATAGGCTCCTGGCGCAGGTCTTCTCTTCTTCCGTCACGAGTATGTGTGTGATGCTTGTTCTTATCGGCGTCACGCGCGGGCTGCACCAGGACGGGCTTGCCGATATGGTGGACGGCTTGGCAGGTGGGCGAACCCCTCAAGCGCGCTTGGCGATCATGCGGGACTCACACATCGGTGCGATCGGCGCAACGGGATTGTTTCTCGCGCTCGGGCTGCGATTCGCCGGGCTCACTACGCTGCCGGTGGGCGAACATATCGCGTTTCTGATCGGCATGCCGGTGGTCGGCCGATGGGCCATGGTCGTGGGGGCCTTTCATGCGACGTATGCACGGTCAGAGGGAGGGCTGGCCCAACCGTTTCTCGCGCATGTGTCTTGGCGACAGGTATGTATCGCGACCGTCACGGCAGGGGTTCTGTTGATGTTGTT
This sequence comes from Nitrospirales bacterium, assembly GCA_038200685.1. Classification (GTDB taxonomy): domain Bacteria; phylum Nitrospirota; class Nitrospiria; order Nitrospirales; family Nitrospiraceae; genus Palsa-1315. The sequence continues at coordinate 2,686 of JBBRRN010000030.1, read as the reverse complement.
GTTGGGGCCATGGGCGGCCTTGTGCTGTCTTTTCATCGGAGCGGCCCTCGTTCGTCTTTCGACAGTCTGGTTTCATCGTATGTTCGGGGGTGTGACGGGGGATTTGCTGGGGGCAACGAACGAAGTGACTGAGATACTCTTTATCGTGATCGTTCCCGCGGTGGTCTTCCGATGACCGGAGGCGAACTGGCGATGGCTTGCATCCTAGACGCGGCATTCGGAGACCCTCGCTGGTTTCCACACCCGGTGCGTTGGATGGGGTCTCTCGTCGATTGGTATGACCGGCGTATCTATCAACTCCTGCTGTCTCCTGCCAAACAACGGATCGCAGGATTGCTGCTGGCCGTCGTCTTGCCGGCCGGAGCCTATGCAGTTGGGGTCTTGCTCATCTGGTTGGGTCATTCGATCGATTCCCTGTGGGGGAGCGCGGTCGCTGTGTTGATGGCCTGGACGACGCTTGCGGCTCGCGATCTCATCGACCATGTCTTGTCTGTACAAAGGGCGCTTCAATCCGCCTCCTTGACGGAGGCCCGAACGGCAGTCGCGAAGATTGTTGGACGCGATACGGGTGAGATGGATGAAATCGATATCGTCCGTGCCACGGTAGAAACGATTGCAGAAAGCACGGCTGACGGCATCATTGCACCACTGTTCTATTTAGCCCTCGGAGGAGCCCCTTTAGCGCTTGCGTATAAGGCGGTCAGTACGTTGGACTCGATGATTGGCCATTTAGACGACCGATACCGATGGCTTGGCTGGGCGTCGGCGCGATTGGATGATGTGGTAAATTTTATCCCGGCCCGCATCACGGCCCTCTTACTGGTTCTCTCGGCGGGGATCGTGTCCCGATCATGGCCTGCCATGCAACGAGCCTGGCAGATTGTGCTTCGCGACGGAGCTCGACACCCAAGTCCGAACAGCGGCCATCCAGAGGCGGCGATGGCCGGCGCACTCGGCGTGCAATTGGGTGGGGCGAATCGCTATGACGGTGTGCTTGTGGAACGCCCTTGTCTTGGCGATCCTGTTCAGCTCCTGACGAGGGCTCACATCGGCAGGGCGCTCAGGCTTATGCTTTGGACCAGTCTCACAGGAGTTCTGTCGGGCATGGGGTGGCTTCTACTGGTGAAGGGATGACGCAACCCACTCATGGCGGGAATGTCTACAAGGTTGCTCACGAGCAACACATTCCCGTCGACCGGATCGTGGATTTTAGCGCCAATATCAACCCGTTGGGTCCTCCCGCTGTGGTACGTCGCACGATTCACTCGGCGCTCAAACAGATCGTGCACTATCCGGATCCCGATTGTCGGCGGCTCCGGCAGGCTTTGGCGCAGCAGTGCGGCGTCGATCCAGACATGATCCTTGTCGGCAACGGTTCGACAGAACTGATTCATCTCGTGCCGCGCGCGCTCGCCATTAAGTCCTCGCTCATTATCGGACCTACGTTTGAAGAGTATGCCCGCGCGCTGATGGACGCAGGGGGCAGGGTTCAATACGTCCACGCGAGACGAGAGGACCGTTTCCGACCACCGGTGAAAGAGATCCTTCGGGAGCTTTCGGCCACGCGAACGAGAATCGACGCCGTCTTTTTGTGCAATCCCAACAATCCGACCGGGCAGGTGCTCAACAAGTCGGTGATGTGCAAATTGGCTGACGCGATGGAGCGACGACAGGGCTGGTTGATTGTGGATGAAGCCTTTATCGATTATTGTCAGAACCAGTCTGTCGTGTCTTTGTTGCGCGCATATCCACGCATGGTCGTGCTGCGCAGTCTGACGAAGTTCTATGCCATGCCTGGGTTGCGGGTCGGTTATCTGCTTGGTGCAAGCAAGGTCGTGGATCAGTTGAAAGAGCGTCAGCCGCCTTGGTCGGTTAACTCGTTGGCCCAAGAGGTGTCCTGCGCCATATTGCGCGACCACGCGTACGCGATAAAAAGCCGTGCATTCATGGAGAAGGAACGGTCGCGATTCATAAAAGGGTTGCGTTCGTTGCCGGGTGTACGTATCTATCCATCAGCGGCGAACTTTCTGTTGATCGAGCTTCCTGCTTGGAGTTCCGCCGGAATGACGACTGATCGGCTGGCTTCCAGTAGACTGCTCGTTCGAGACTGTTCCTCTCTGCCTGGTCTGAGCGCGCGTATGATTCGGGTTGCGGTCAGGACCGTGAAAGAGAATCGGCATTTACTCGCAGCGCTTGGTGCATGCGTGATGAAGAGATCGTCATGAGAGAACAAAACAGGCATATGATGCAGACCGCATTTCAAGTCAGACGAAAGACGCTCATCGTCGACCTGGGAGGCCTTCGATCAGTTCTCTCCTCCGCTCCCAGGGCAGGCGGGATGACGAAGGCCAGATATATCTTGAACCATCAAGTTGCAGCCAAGCCGATTGGGAACGATGATCGTGGCAGGGGCACTGGCGCGCTAAATGCCGGTCTCGCCAGGGCACTGAGTCAGTTGGCTCGCTCTCTGGGCATTCGCGATAAGTTTGTTGGCCTCATGACGGCTGTGTCGCTTGCGGACATCGTGACGGTGCGAGAGGTCCATGGCCAAATTTGGGTTGAAGGATTTGTCACGGTAGGGACATCGAATGCCGTGCGGGCAGGGGAACCGGTGATGCTGAGTCAGCGCAACCGGTGCGGCACTCATCCTGGCACGATCAATCTGATCCTCGTGACCAATGCCCGG
>JBBRRN010000029.1:0-15009 GCA_038200685.1 Nitrospirales bacterium | reverse complement strand
GACAAAATCACCAATGATGAAATCGCTCAAGCATTATCCAACCCGCCAATCGTGACTCCAGAAGCCCAAGATCAGATAAGCAGTTTTCTCGATCACACCTTGCCTAAACTGCTGGCCGATGATGAGCGCTTAGCTCATCAATTAGGATTTGGCGACGGTGTGAGCAATTTAATTACGATCGATCGAGCATTGGCGATCATGGTTATTCGCCGGGATGACGTTATTAAATTGATGAAAGAGAAAAAAAGCCCCTTAGACCTGGTCAACAACACGAACAATTGGCTGGAGGACGAAGCTGGCCGCTTAGTCCCAAGGCGAATTGTCTTTTTGCTCAAGGCGCATGACAGCGCCTCCGAAGCAGGCGACCTCTGGTCGTCCGTGACAATGGAACAATCTGGCGATGGATCCTCCTGGCGTATCATTCAGGTCGGCGCGCCCAAACTGTCTCAGGCAATGAATCAGTACGGGGCTTCTGGCGGGAACTATTTTCTTCTCTGGATTCCAGATCTGAATAGACATTACCTCGGGAGCATTAAAAATCACCTCATCACACTCAAAGTCTTGTTCAAGGATCGACTATTGAACGGGGACCCCAACGACAACCAACCGATAAACTCCGAATATCTTCTAAAACTCAAACAGCTGTATGAAGAGTTGGATCTCCCCAATAAATCACGTCCCAAGACGGATAACGCGCGAACACGGGTACAAGCGCCGTGACACTTGCTACAGGAAGAGGCGATCTAGAACTTGCTTTTCAGAACAGGAGGAGACGATGAGAACTTTTCGACAGCTATTTAAGTTCAAGGGAACCGCATGCAGTCTTACAGTTGGTCTCTTGCTGGCCGGACTACTTGGTGGATGCACGGAACCTTTCGTCAACGTAGCTGTTCAGGTTGATACCACCTGCCAGGCAGGTGGTACAGGTGGTATGGGAAGGTCGATCGTAGACCCTCCGCCTCCGGGAGGTTGCACAGCCCCCTATGTCAGTTGGGCGGGCAAATCAGCCGATGGATTCTGGAATTCACAGACGGGTCTGCAAATTCCTGGCGGTAGCGGCCTTACCTGTGCCTCTGGCGTCAAGTGTCAGCCAAGCCCCCAGGGCCCGGGCACGTGCACGATGGTACCGTGCAAGAGCTGGTACCGTCCTAGCAATCGGTCGTGCAGTTGTGCCTGCATACAACCCGCTCCCTAAAGTGAATCCGCATGAGGGGCAAGATGCTTTTCCCTTTGGTCAAACGATTCATGATGGTTGCAGCCTTTGGATCGGGTCTCTCGATGATCTGTTTTTTCTCTCACTCGTACGCGCAGGCTCCGCCGATTACCTCCTCTGGATTAAACACCCAGGTTAGCGCGCCGATTAATCTCCCCAACGGCACAGTCCAATTCGACATTACCGGTGGAACGAGACCACATGGTGGGACAAATCTCTTTCATAGCTTCGGGGATTTCAACGTTCCAACCAGCAACATTGCGAACTTTCTCAATTCGGGGTCAATTGACGCTGCTGGCCATCCACTTGCCGCTGGATTACCGACCTCCAACATCCTTGGCCGCGTCACTGCCGGAAACCCTTCGGTTATCTTGGGGATGATTCAGACCAACGGACTCGGCGGATTTGGGAATGCCAACCTCTTTCTTATGAACCCCGCCGGATTCTTGTTTGGACCAAACGTCACAGTGAACGTTGGTGGAATGGTGGCCTTTACGACGGCAGATTACTTACGATTTCAAGGCTCTGACACCCTATTCAATAAGGTATCAACTTCTGGATCACTCAGCCCGCTCTCGATTGCCCCAGTGGCGACCTTTGGATTTATAGGTGCAACTCCTGGGGCTATTGCGATCCAGGGCGGCAAGCTCCAAGTCGCCCAAGATCAGAGCCTCTCCTTGGTCGGCGGTAATAAGGGATTCACAGCAAGCGATCCAGACAACGGCAATCCTATCCACGTCCCAGACGGTGTGACAATGACTGGTGGCAAACTCTCAGCACCTGGCGGGCAGATCAACATAGTCAGCGTTGCAGGACCTGGCCAAATCGCCGCCGCCGATTTTTTGCCGACGCCCGGCATGACGATGGGGGATATCAAACTCGCGCAAGGAACGGTACTGGATGTTTCAGCTGATGCCGCAGGCACGGTGCGCATTCGCGGAGGCCAATTGGTGATGGATAACGCCACCATTTCTGCGGATACGGGAGCCATCAACGGAGCCCCTGTGGCAGTTGACATTGCCCTGACCGGTGATTTGTCCATCTCCAGCGATCAGGCTCCAGCCATCACCTCTCGTGCGACCGATGCCGGGAACGCCGGTGAGATTCGGTTGACTGGCAGCAGGCTCAATGTCTCCTTTGGCTTCGCTGAGTTCATCGCGCTGATTGATTCGCACACCGCCGGGACAGGTAATGCTGGTGCGATCACCTTGGCAGCCGACGAGCTCACGGCGGCACTGACGGACCCCTCCCTCACCGGAGTCTTTATCCATAGCGGAACCGGCGGCGCGGGCAATGGGGGAAACGTCACCATCAAAGTGGAAAGGGGCGAACTCCGCACTGCATCGGTCTATACCGGGGACTCCCTCTTGTCCGGAACGGGGTCCGCTGGCTCACTCAGCATGACTGGCCTGCACGGTATGGCCGATTCTCTACTGATAGACGGCGGCTTACTCGGCGCCAATTTGGACACCAGTTCGCTCAATGCCAAAGGAGGAGCTATTACCCTAGAGGCTCATGATATGCAGATCCGAAACAGTGCCAATATCGGCAACAGTAGTCTCCTGGGAGACAATCCGATTACGATCAAGGCTGATCGGCTGATCATGGATAACCAGGTACTGATCGAATCTTCGACCATATTGGGGGAAGGGGGCGGTATCACCTTTACCGGCAACATCTTGGAGTTCACCAACGGCAGCACGTTCCTCAGCCAGACTTTTGGAGATGGGCCGGCAGGGCCAATCAGGATAAATGCCGCGGAGCGCGTTTTGGTCGCTGACGACGCAAGTAGTCCATTTCCTAGCGGAGTGTTTACGAACTCATTTGGAGGCTTCGGCTTAGGCAGCCGGGGTAATGGAGGGGCTATCACCGTCACCACCAAGATCTTGGACATTCGAGGCGGAGCCCTTTTCAATGCCACGACTGACAGCGGCGGCAATGGTGGAGACATATTCGTCAACGCGACGCAGGGCGTTTCGATCTCGGGGGAATTTCATTCCGAACCCGCCACAGTATTCATTGGATTGGGAAGCACGCGTGCTAGCGGGATCTACACTCGAACCGTCGGCAGCGAGTTCTGCGGCGGCCCCTGCGGAAATGGTGGCGATACGACCATCAATACCGGATCGCTCAGCCTCCTGAACGGAGCCGTCCTAAACAACGGAACAGCGAATAGCGGACATGCGGGCAAGATCACCGTGAATGCAACAGACCAGATCGCGATTTCCGGGAACCTAAGCGACGGACGCCAAGGCGGTATCTTCAGTCGCTCGATTGGAAACGACCCCGACGCAGGTGCCGGCAGCAACATCGCCCTCACAGCTGGTCAATCAGTCACGATTTCGGACGGCGCTTCGGTTTCGGCTAGCAGCACAGGTCCCGGCAACGCGGGCAATATCTCGATCAATGCTGGCCAGCAGTTTGAGATGCATGGCAGTTCGATTACGACAACGGCGACGAAGTCCAGCGGCGGGAACATCGATATTCAAGCCATCGATCGCGTCCGTCTTGTGAACAGCTCCATCAGCACCTCGGTCCTCGGTGGTGCGGGCGGCGGTGGAAATATCACGATCGACCCGAATGTCGTGGCCTTGCAAAATAGCCAAGTCATCGCGCAAGCAGTCCAAGGCGCCGGAGGTAATATCACCATCACGACTCCTTCGTTCTTCGCCGATTCAAGCAGCCACGTGAGTGCCTCATCGCAATTCGGCCGGAACGGCACGGTGACGATCCAAAGTCCCACGTCCAATTTGAGCGAGAGCCTGGGAACCTTGCCCTCGGATCCTAGCCAGGCACACAGCCTCGTGACGCAGCGTTGCGCGGCCTTGACCAATGGACAAACCAGCAGTTTCGTCGTCGCCGGGCGCGAGCAATTACCGGCCGATCCAGGAGGGTGGCTGACGAGCCCGCTTGCCTTCGCGGCATTGAATGAGAACCTTGACGCAGGCCATGCCGTTGCCTATGCTCCAGCGGTCATGCCGATAGCTGCCCATGACACGGGCACGGTCTCACTCCGTCGATTGACCCCGGCCGGATTCTTGATGGCGAGCTTTGCCGAGAGTGGGGCCACTGGGTGCCACTCGTAAACCCGCACGCCACTCGATGCGCCGTTTCACAGGCGGCCCGTCGAACGGCGCGATGGCTTACTCTCTTTGGAAGTGCCATGCTGACCATGCTGGCAGGAGCTTCCGTCTATGCACAACAGGTTCTCCCCCCGATCTTTGACCCGACCGGGCGATCGGGAGAACCGCCTGCGCCGCTCAAGAAAGAATTCAAGCCTCCGACCCCTGTGCCCCTCCCCACCCTGCCTGTGATCCCGGTACCGCCGGAAGGAGAGGTGAAGAAACCGCTGGGTCAGGTTCAGGTGTTCGCCAGCTACATTCATGTGACCGGCAATACGATCTTCTCCGATGCAGAGCTGGATAAAGTCACCGCGCCTTACACCAATCGTACACTGACGACCGAGGATCTCGAACGCCTTCGTCTTGAGCTGACCCTTCTGTACGTGAATAAGGGCTATATCACCTCCGGCGCGATCATCCCCGATCAAGACGTGACGTTCGGGGTCATCACCATTCAGATCGTCGAAGGAACGCTGGCACGGATCGATGTGGAAGGGCACAACTGGTTCCGCGCCGGGTACCTACGCGACCGGGTCGGACGGGGCGCGCAGACGCCGCTGCGGATGGAGCCGTTGCAAGAACGGTTGCAGTTGCTCCAGCAGGATCCGCGCATCGAACGGATCAACGCCGAATTGCGGCCCGGCGACAAGCAAGGCGACAGCATCTTGCAAGTGAAGGTGAAGGAGGCCAGTCCCTGGAAAGCGTGGCTAGACTTCAACAATTATCAGACACCCGTGGTCGGAGCCGAGCGAGGACTCGCCACGATCGCCCACCAGAATATTACAGGTAACGGTGACGCCTTCAGCTTCACCTATGGCCGCTCACGGGGCGTGAACCCGATTATCGATACCTCCTACTCGCTCCCTTTGAATCGGTACGACACGACTTTCATTGCCTCGTACCGCCGAAACGACTTCCTGGTGGTGGCAGCTCCATTTCGCTCTCTCGACTTGAACGCGGAATCAGAAATCATCGGCTTCACCCTCCGTCAACCACTCTACCGAACGCTGACCGATGAGTTTGCCGTCGCGGTCACCGGCGAACATCTGTCCAACAAAGTCACATCGGTGTTCGACCTGCCTGGCGTCCCGTCGCTCTTTATTCCCGGCTCTTCGAACACTGGGGTCAGCACCGTGAGCGCGTTGCGCTTCATTCAGGAATATGTGCACCGCACATCGACATCGGTGATCGCGGCACGATCCCGCTTTTCCGTCGGGCTGGATGTTCTGAGCGCCACCAACAATCCCGACACATTGCCGGACGGACAGTTCTTCTCCTGGTTGGGACAAGTCCAGGCAGTCCGGCGGTTTGACGACTGGTGGGGTATGCAGCTCCTTGGGCAGATGAGCCTCCAACTGGCGAACGATCGATTGTTTCCGCTTGAACAGATTCCTGTCGGAGGACGGTTCAGCGTCCGCGGCTATCGTGAGAATACGCTCATCCGCGACAACGCCTTTCTTGCCTCGATCGAATCGCGATTTCCCTTGATCAGTTATGTCACTGGGGAACCACTCTTGCAATTTGCCCAATTTGTGGATCTCGGTCGAGCATGGACTGCAAAGGGTGTGACGCCGGACCCGCAAACTCTGGCGAGTGTCGGGTTGGGCCTTCGCTGGAGTATTCTACCGCGCGATCGTGCGCGCTTTGAACTCTATTGGGGACTGCCGCTGAATCACGTCCCTCACCCACCAGGCAATTTACAAGACCACGGCATTCATCTGCAGCTGGTCGTTCAGGTGTTGTGATGAGGAAGGTGGATAGGCTGAGGTGTTCAGGAGTTAAGCATGCGTGACCACACAAAACTTCTGGCATTGAGTTGGCTGATGATAACGACTCAGGTAGAGAGACGGTATACTTCGGCCTTCAGCCTTCAGCCTAAACACCTTGCATGCCTATTGCTCAGCGCGATACTCCTAATCCCCTCCATCACGACATCGGCCTCCTCCCCGATCTCCCATGCGGACGAGGTCATGGCGCAAGGCACGCAGGCGTTTCAGCGCGGCGCGTACGAAGAGGCGCTGGGAAAGTGGAAAGAGGCTGCGCGGCAATACGAAACACAAGGTCAGCCCCATCAACAGAGCCAAGCCCTTGTTGCCGCGGCACGAGCGGCTGAATCGCTTGGCCAAACCAAGCAAGCGCTCCAATTGCTCGAACTCGCCTCGACGCTTGCGCAGAAGGAACCGGATGCACTGTGGCGAGCGACGGTCTTGGCCCAACTGGGCCATACATACCTGACCGCACGACGACTGGATGCAGCCTCGACACATTTGACGCAGGCCCGTGAGCTCGCCAAGCAGGTCTCATCGCCGGCGCTCACCGCGTCTCTCTTGAACGATCTCGGCATTCTCCATGCCCTCCAGAACCGCCCTGAGGAGGCCCTCACCGCCTTTACAGAATCCGTCCAGCTTGCGCAGCAGGCGCACCTCCCCATTGTCGAGCTGCATGCGCGGGTGAATGCGGCGCGAACGAACATCCAGCTCAATCAGCCGATGAACAGCCGCATATGGGCCGACCAAGCCCTTGAGCAGGTCAATACCTTGCCGGCCTCTCGCGAGAAAGCCATCGGCTTCATCAATATCGGTCTGCTCTATCGTCGGCTGCTTCCTTCCACCCCCGACCTCCATGCCCCGCTCGTCCTCCGAGCGGCAGGGGCGCTGCAGGAGGCGGCGAGCCTGGCCGAACAGCTGGACGACGCGCGTACCCTGTCGTTCGCCTTCGGTCATCTCGGTCATTTATATGAGTCGGAGCAGCGGTTAGATGAAGCACTGTCATTCACGAGGCGCGCGATCTTTTCTGCCCAATCGGTCGATGCGCCGGAATCGCTATACCGCTGGCAATGGCAGCTCGGACGGCAGCTGGCTGCCACGGGGAAGCTCGACGAGGCGATCGTATCTTATCGTCAAGCGACCGTCACCCTCCAGCCCATCCGGCCGGCAGTCGCCGTCGCCGCTGCAGAATCCTCCTGGTCTGACGAGGACCCCATACGACCCTTGTTCTTTGAGCAGGCAGACCTACTCCTCCAACGGGCTTCATTGACGGAAGAACAGCCGGCTGCCACACCAGACCTCTTGGCCGCCCGCGATGCGATCGAAGCCTATAAGGCCGCCGAGCTGCGAGACTATTTCAAAGACGAATGCGTCGATGCACTGCAGGCCCGTCTCACGAAGTTCGACAACTTGGCAGCGAACACGGCCGTCATCTATCCGATTCTGTTCCCAACGCGGATGGAATTGCTGGTGAGTCTGCCATCAGGCATGACCCGCATCACAGTGCCGGTCGGCGCAGAGGCGCTGACGAAGGAAGTCCGACTATTTCGACGCACGGTCGAGAAGCGCACCACGCGCGAATACCTCCCGCATGCCCAACAGCTGTACGACTGGCTCGTTCGCCCGTTGGAAGCTGAGTTTGCAAAGCAACAGATTACAACCTTAGTGTTTGTGCCAGACAACGCGCTTCGAACGATTCCCATGGCCGCGCTTCACGACGGCTCAACGTTTCTCATCAACAAGTTTGCTGTCGCACTGACCCCCGGCATCACGCTGACAGACCCACGCCCATTAAACCGTGAGAAAATACGCGTTCTGACCACTGGGCTCACGAAAGCCGTGCAGGGATTTCCTTCCCTCCCCTATGTGGCTGAAGAAATCGAGACCATTCGTTCGCTGTTTTCAGCGGATCAACTGATGAACCAGGACTTTCGCGCTCGACGGTTGGAACAGGAGTTGCGGGATGGGCGATATGGGATCTTGCATATCGCCACGCATGGGAAGTTCTCGACCAGCGTGAACGATTCGTTTCTCTTGACGTTCGATGAAAAGCTGACCATGAGTAGCTTGGATCAATTGATCGGGCTGTTCCGATTCCGTGAAAACCCGCTCGAACTTCTGACCCTAAGCGCCTGTCAAACGGGAGTGGGAGACGATCGCGCGGCCTTGGGTCTCGCCGGTGTCGCCATCAAAGCCGGTGCACGAAGCGCGTTAGCCACTCTGTGGTTCATCAACGATGAGGCATCTGCGGAGCTGGTCTCTGAATTCTACAGACAACTGCGGAACCCCAAGCTATCGAAGGCACAGGCTTTGCAAATAGCACAGCAGAGGCTGTTATCAGATCGGGTCTATGAACATCCTGCCTACTGGTCGCCGTTTCTGTTGCTGAACAACTGGCTGTGATGCGCATCATGGGAGTGCGAGAGTCGGACACGAAACACATTTAACGATTTCAGAGCAGAGGTGCTTTATGAACACATCGGCCATCATCTGTAGTGCGCTGGGCATCATGCTCAGCCTAGCGAGCCTCAGTTCGAGAGTGGGCGCAGCACCTGTTGCCGATCAAGGGGTCCAGGCCCCAACCGGCAGATTGGAAGAGTCGCTGTTGCCGATCTATACCCCTCGGAATAAGAATAGGATGATGCCTCGCGCGCGAGTCGGTGGAAGCTTGCGGGGTACAGATGGGAAGGATCCTGAGATCGTGGCCCTCGTTCCCGACCACGTCGGCCTGACAGTGAAGCAGGCGCCTTCCTTAAACTGGTTCCTCTCCAAGCCGACGTCCTTGCCCATACGATTCACGCTCATCGACACTCGAACGGTGAAGCCGCTGCATGAAGGCACGATTCCCACACCGAGTCAGGCCGGCGTTCAATCCCTCGATCTCAAAGAATTGGGTCTGACACTCGAACCTGACGTGCAATATCGCTGGTACATCTCCGCGATTCGCAATCCGGACTCACCATCACAGGATATCGTGGCCGGCGGCATGATCGAGCGCTGTGAGTTCAGCACATGCCTGGTGGAGATGGAAGTCGATTTGAGCTGCGACCGGCCAAGCGTACTGCGGAATGCCGTACGTGGGTTTTGGTACGACGCCGTATCATGCCTTTGTGATCTCATCAAGACCAATCCACAAGATCCCTCGTTCCGACGTATGCGTGCATCCTTACTCAAACAAGTCGGCCTCAACGGCGTTGCAGAGTGGGATCTCATGTCGGCATCGCCGTTGAAATGACGCTCCCTGCGCTCCCCGCCGGGGCACCTTAATAGGAATTCGGAACTCTCCGTAGCCCATCTCCGCTTTTCCAAGCATGGCATTCCGGCGAAGGAAAGTAATCGCTCGCCAATCCCTTGCGAAAATAGCGAACCAGGTGCAGTAGTCTCACGGCTGAAGTGTTGGAACGTCAAAACCCGACCTTCAGTCTTCGGACTTCAGCCTGTGGACCTACCTATCAATGTTATCAATTTAGATTCAGTACCGAATCGTTTTCGATTCACTCGGACCGCCATTCTCCCCTCCCATTCGAGCTGCCGCTGAGGCGCAATTCCTAGAAAAACCACGGACTACGACGGAGGGCCTATGCATTTCAGATTAGGCATGCGGCTTGCTCCGTATTCGCTTAGCCCAGATGATTCATGAATCTTGTCGCGAGATGTTCAAGACCCAAAACCCACCGGAGTCTCTCGCATGTATAGCCGACGTAGGCGTACTTGTAGTCCGTCGAGAAGGCTGAGCGAGAAAGGCTCCGACGGACGGAGGATCGGCACCGCGTCCAAAGGCTCCGACCGACGGGTCAGATGGCATTGGAGGGTAGTGATGAATAACCCGGGCTCATCAATCAATGAAAGGAACGCCGCCATGATACGAGGGATTATTGTGTGGGTATTGCTTATGGGGCTGGTGAGCCTTGAAGTCTGCCAATGGCGGATAGGGATCCCATTGGTCATTGTGTGGATATCACTTATGGGGCTGGGAGGGCTTCTCTGGGCGGTGGTTTTCAATATTGCCGGCGATGACGATCATGCCGGTGACACGAGACAAAAAAGCGCCTAGCTGGTCCACCATGACAAAGAGAAACTACACCATCGCTCAATGTGGCAGTCAAAGACCGACCTCAGCGAATGTGGGGTCCGTCGAGAAGGCTGAACGAGAAAGGCCCACCTGGGCGGGAGAATCGGCACGCCGCCCAAAGGCTCTTGCCGACAGGTCGGCGACGTTGCACGTATTCATGAATACTTGTTGTTCATTCATCGATAAAGGAAGACGCAGGCCATGACATTGGGAATCATTGAAGGGGTGTTGTTGATGGGGATGGTGGGGCTCATCTGGATGATGCTCGACATCTCTGCCGGCGACTGTCATGCCGACGACAAACGGCAAGAAGATGCCTCGATGGACCACCACCATAGAATGCACCAGCCCCTACGGCCATCTCCCGCCTTAGAGAAACCGGAGGTGATGGTTTCTCTGCCCGCAACCCTCATCGAGCGTCTTCGAAACGCTGCGTACTGGAGGGAAAATCCTCCCCTCGCGGACCTGGTGGCCCAAGCGATCGAAGATATCGTCACCCAGATGGAGGAGATCAACGGAGAGGCCTTTCCCCGGCATGTATCTCCTCTTAAGCGAGAGGCGATGACAAGGAGAGCGCTCTCCGGTCCGCTCCGCTAGCCTGCTTGCTCATGACGGTTTGGGGGTGCCCCCTGCGTGGGGATTTTACAGGGGGCTAGCCCCCTGTAGGAGTAGGCGAGGCAGGCTTCAGAGCCAAGCCTGTGACGGGGTGGGAGGCAGGCTTGATACATTGTAGTGACCGACCGAGCGGTGGACCCGCCTGCCTGGATGCCACGTCAACCACGTCCAGGTACAACGCCACCGCGCTAGCCGCTCAGCTCCTTCTTCTTTCGGACCCTCCTCCAGCACATATTGTTGTGATACATTCCCCCTCGCCCATCAGGCCCTCCCCCTCTCAGATCCACATTGTTTCTGAAGGATACAGATGACACGACTCACAGTCCTTCAAAAATCCCTGTTGCCTGGGATGCTGATAATCCTGCTTGTCGCTCAGGCATCCCCCCCAGGTTACGCGGAAGGATTAAACACCCAGTCCGATCAAACTCTCATTCAGGAACTCCAGCTAATCAAAGAAGAGGAAACCGTGAGCATCGCTTCGCGCTACGAACAACCCATCTCGCAAGCGCCGTCGAACGTCTATGTGATTACGGATGAGGATATTCGGCATTCCGGCGCGACGGATATTCCCACCGTGCTGCGCCGCGTGCCGGGACTCGACATCATGCAAGTGACGGGGGCTGAATTTAATGTAAGTGCACGCGGAAACAACCAGCTCACCGCGAACAAGATGCTCGTCCTGGTTGATGGTCGCTCAATCTATGTGGACTCGCAAGGTCTGACGTTCTGGAAAGCGATCCCGGTAACACTACCAGAAATTAAGCGAATAGAAGTTCAAAAGGGTCCAGCCTCGGTTCTCTACGGATTCAATGCATTTGACGGTATCATCAACATCATTACGAAATCGCCGGAGGAAATGAAAGGCACGACCCTTCAATTTGGCGGTGGCGAACTGGGCACCATCTCCAGCGCGGCCGTTCATGCCGGCACTGCCGGGAAGCTTGGGTATCGGTTATCCATCGGGCACGACCAGAACCAACAATGGCGGAACCAAGACGCACTAGCTTTTCGATCGAACAAATTCAATGTTCAGACTGAATATGCACTATCTCAAGATTCCAAGCTACTGGTCTCGGGGGGCCTTACAGATGTCAATCGGTTCGATGGGCCGTTAACTAGTACTACGAACCCGGCAGCACGATTCAGCCGAGGATACGCCAATGTGGCATATGAACGGCCAAACTTCTTTATCCGCTCGCATTGGTATCAGGTTAACACCACCGTAGACTTTGTTACAAACCCGCTGTTGGCTCGCTTGATTCAGATCGAAACTCCGGGAGGCTCCTCGATCTCGGATGGTGTAAGCAACACCTATAACATAGAAGCTCAGCATGCAGTGCAGTTAGGGAACACCAATCGAGTGATTTATGGGGTTAATTACCGACTCAATAATGCGTCGAATACATTTTTCTCACAGTTCGGCGTGGAGAATAGACTGGGGTTCTACCTTCAAGACGAGTGGAGAGCCACCCAGAAGCTGACCCTGGTGGCAGGAGTCCGATATGATCTCGACACGTTTATCCAGCCGACGATCAGCCCACGAGTTTCATTGCTGTACACGGTCATCCCCGACCACACGCTTCATGCCACCTTCTCAATTGGCTATCGGCCTCCCACTATAAGTAACCGGTTTGGGTCCGTTCTCGCCGTGACAAACCTTCCATTGCCTCCCCCGTTCAATACAGCAACAAATACGATACAAGGGTCGACCAACCTGAGCCCCGAGCAGATTATTTCTTATGAAATAGGCTACCAGGGATGGTTCTGGAATCATCGCCTACGAATCCGGGCAGATCTCTTTTTCAATCACATCTCGGACCTCATCACCACCGTAAGCACTTCTCCAACTACGACGAGCTTCGGTAATGCCGAGCGGGCAGACATCTATGGAGGAGAAGCGGGAGCCGAGATTCTCCTTACTAAATGGCTGAATGGATTCGGCAATTTTTCATATCAAGAAATCGGCCAACCATCATCTAATGGAGGACTAAGCCGTGGTGCTCCTCGATTCAAAGTCAATGTAGGACTTCGCGGAGAGTGGGACAACGGCCTCAGCGGGGAGGCCAGCCTCTTTCATGTGAGCTCTGCAAGCTATCCCATCGATCAATCATTCTCTGCCTTGGCCCCATTTGGCGTAACCGCGCCGAATCCTCGCGTCGGTAGCTACGACCTCCTCAACCTCCGGGTCGCCTACAAGTTCTGGCACGAGAAAGCCGAGGCGGGCTATATGCGTGACGCGGAGGTGGCCCTCTCCGCCTTCAGTGCGTTGAATGACGAGCACAAGGAGCACCCGCTGGGCGATACGATCGGCAGCCGGGTCATGGGCTGGATCACGGTGAGGTACTGAGGAATGCGGAAAGAGAAGTGTGAATGAGGAATGAATCAGTAGGAGTAACGTCGTTCTGGAAAAATTGAGGCTGTTGAGAGGACTATGGATACTATAACCAATCGCAATTCCATTCTCATCGTGGAAGATAACAAAGACCTCGTTATGGGGTTACAGGATTTCCTGCACTATGACGGCTACATCGTCACGGTTACCGGCACCGTCGCGGAGGCCATCGAACTCGTTCGAGCCCATCGCTTCAACGCCGTCTTGCTGGACCTGGGCCTGCCGGACGGCGATGGGATCGAGGTTTTAAAAGAAGCCCAACGCATAGACCCCACTCTCCCCGTCGTGATCGTGACCGCCCATATCGCGCGGGATCGGACCGTGGGGTCTCTGTCGGAGGGGGCGTTTGCGTACCTCACAAAACCTTATGATCGGGAGGAGCTCAGGCACACACTGCGCCGCGCCATCGGAGTGAAGGAACTCGCCGTGAAGGTCGAACGGACGGAACACCTTCTTAGCAAAAGCGAGGAACGTTTGGAACTCGTGATCCAAGGCTCCAATGACGGCTTCTGGGATGGACGGTTCCTTTCAGACGAACCGTGGAGTTCGCCGCGCACACCGGTGTGGTGGTCTCCTCGCGTGAAAGCCATGTTGGGTTATACCGACGAGGAATTTCCCGATGTCTTAGAAAGCTGGGTTTCCCGGATTCATCCCGAAGATACCGACCGCATCTTCGCGGCCTTGACCGCCCATATCGAGCGCCGTGATCCCTATGACGTGGAATACCGGCTCCTCACCAAGGCAGGAGAGTATGGCTGGTTCCGCGCCCGTGGCCAGGCCATCTGGGGCGACGCCGGTCAGGTCGTTCGTATGGCCGGCTCCCTCCAATGCGTGACTGATCGCAAGCGCGTAGAGAATGCGCTTCTCCGGAACGAGCAACTCCTCCAAGGTATCGTCAATAACACCACCGCCGTGATCTATGCGAAACACACCGATGGCCGGTATCTTCTCATCAATCGCCGATTTGAACAGCTCTTTCACCTCACCATGGAACAGATTATCGGTTATACCGATCACGAGATTTTCCCCAAGGACATCGCCGATGCGTTTCGCGCCAACGATGTGGCGGTGTTGGAGCGGAACCGCGCGGTGGAATATGAGGAATACGCGCCCCATTCCGATGGCCTCCATACCTACATCTCGATCAAATTCCCGCTCTGCGACCATACCGGCAAACCCTATGCGACTGCTGGCATCTCCACCGACATTACCGAGCGGAAGGGCATCGAAGATGCGCTCCATGCCAGTGACAGGCGCCGCCGTCTTGCCCTGACCGCTGCGCCGGTGAGGCTCTGGGACTGGGACCTCCAGACCGGTCAACTCTACTGGTCGCCAGAGGTCGACACCTTGCTCGGCATGCCGCCTGGATCGGCCCGCGGCACACAGAGCGCCTTGCTCGCACTCGTTCACCCAGACGATCGTGAGGCTGTTGTGCTTGCCATGCGCCACACGATGGAGTCCCAACGTGCCGATGTGAGATTCGAACATCGCGTCCTGCATCCAGATGGCAGCGTCCAATGGTGTGTCTGGACTGGTAAGGTCATTCGAGATCGCGATGGACACGCGTTGCATATATTGGGAACGGTCCACGCCCCAACGGCTCGATACTCGTGAAGCGTATCGCTAGAGGATAAGAGTGTATGGTTGACGGCAAGAAAAGAATGCAAGGGCGTTCCATAGCCGCCTGGGCGATCATGGGACTCGTCGTCTTCCTCGGCCTCTGCACCTTCGTATTTCAGCTCGATGCCGACGTCGGCGAGCTGTGACTCGAGGAGTTCGAAGAGCTCGTCGATGTCTTCACCGCCCCATTCCTCGAGCGTATCGCCCAG
>JBBRRN010000028.1:0-15017 GCA_038200685.1 Nitrospirales bacterium | reverse complement strand
TACCACAATAATGTTGCCGCCGCCTGCGAAGAGATCACGATGCCGAGACTGTTGCTGCTCCTGCCAACGAGGACCTATCGAGCCGAAGCCTTCCTCGCGGCAGCGCGCTGCCTACACGTCTCTGTCACCATCGGATGTGAACGGCGCCCCGAAGAACTAACGAGTTCGTCGAACGAACTCTTGCCCCTCGATATCCGAGATCCGCAGGCTGCCGCTCCAATCGCATTGGCATTCGCCCGACAGCATCCCATCGACGCGGTGATCGGAGTGGATGATGTCACGGCCGTGACCGCCGCCGCCATTGCGCAGGCGATCGGCTTACCCCACAACTCTCTCGCGTCTGTCACCGCCGCCAGAAACAAGCGCCAAATGCGCGAACGTCTGTCCGGACAGGGGCTTCCAGTACCTCGCCATACCGTGTTCCCCCTCAACGGTGATCCAAGGGAATTCGCGACGCAGGTCGCCTATCCCTGCGTCCTGAAGCCACTGATCCTCTCTGCTAGTTGTGGGGTAATTCGTGCTAATGACGAAGTAGAGTTTAGAGAGGCGTTCTCTCGCGTGGGTACACTCCTCACCAATTTGGGTCTACTGGAACGGGACGAGCAAGCCCGTTGGATCCTCGCCGAGGATTTTATACCGGGGGTCGAAGTCGCCGTGGAAGGCTTAATCACAAATGGAGTGTTTCAACCTCTGGCGATCTTCGATAAGCCCGATCCGCTCAACGGCCCATTTTTTGAGGAGACAATTTACGTGACCCCGTCCCGCCTCCCTGCTGATGTGCAGCAGGACATTATCGCCTGTGCCGCTCGAACGGCCGAGGCACTCGGACTACGGGAAGGGCCGGTGCACGGAGAGTTTCGCGTGAACGAGAAGGGGGTGTGGGTCATCGAGTTGGCGGCACGAGCGATCGGTGGGCACTGCTCCAGAACGCTGAGCTTCGCCTCCGGCATGTCGCTCGAAGAATTGATCATCCGCCATGCGTTACGGATACCGCTCCCGCCCCTGACCAGACAAGCGCACGCGGCGGGAGTCATGATGCTCCCTATTCCCTACGGCGGCAGGCTGCGTGAGGTGCGGGGGCAAGCTGACGCGAGCGCGGTGGCTGGGATTGAAGAACTCATGATCACGGCGGAACCAGACGATGAACTGGTCCCGCTTCCTGATGGGACACGCTACCTGGGGTTTCTCCTGGCACGAGGAAAAACCCCCGAGAGGGTGGAGCAATCGCTACGGGAGGCCCACCGCCGATTGACGGTCGTCATCGCTGCCCCACCGCTGGGGCAGGACAGCTCATCGCCATCATCACTGCAATCACGAACTATGAATTTTTGACGATAGCTCGGACGAACCCCGGCTGCTTGATGTTCGCTAGCTCGATTTCTTCTTGACCTCTGCGGTCGTATTCCGCGACCACTCATCCAAACTCTTGCCCTGTGCCGCCACATCCGCCATGCCGGTCATATCGTGTACCCATGCGGCCTGCACGGTTTCACCATCGTCTACAATGCTCTTCTTGATGGTCTCCAGCTCTTTGTCAAACCGTTCTGGAGCTTGCTCAAGGATGCGCCGGATCCTCCACTTCGCTGTCGGTTTGCCGTCCGCATCCAAATCACACCCGTAGTGGACAAGGTCCAACTGTCCGGTCTGAATCACCTTGGCCAACATACGATAGGTCACGCCGGAGCTGGATAGAACCAGCGCCGCCTTATAGAGACGCTCGCATTTATCCGGATCCACCTCCAGCGCCGTGAGATCTTCGATCGCTTTGGCGGCAACTTCCGGGGCTGTATCGACCTCTCCCATAATCGTCCTCCTCCCATTGAACCTCGTGATAATATCAGCTCGAACCCTATCAGACTATTCTCGAACGGCGCAAGATGACCGCAGGGGGTTCAACCAGTCCTGCGGTTCACGCTTCACGAACACTGGTTTACACACAAGAGCAGCGGATCGACCTGTCTGCGTGCGGACACGCGCAAGCAAACGATTACAGCAGAAGTATTCATGAATCAGGCGGGCTAGCTCTCCTCCTGATACTTCGATACACTTCCACTCGTTGAACAGGAGAGACCGATGCCGGAACCACAGACGACTAACTACTATACGCTGCTTGAACTCTTACCCACCGCAACGGACGCCGAACTAAAGAAGGCCTGGCATGAACAGATCCAGGTCTGGCACCCGGATCGCTTTGGCCATGCCCCAACCCTCCACCGCAAAGCCGAAGCCCGCACACAACTGCTCAACCAGGCGTACCAAACGCTCAATGACCCCACGGCACGGGCGCGCTACGATGCCACGATCCAACCATCGGCCTCCACCAGACCACCCGCGCGTCCTACTTCGACAGCGAGTCCATCGACTGGAACTTACGCCTCCACCCCGCCGCGCGCGCACGAGGCCGCTCGATCCAGCCAGAGCCCTCGCGGACCACGATCGCTCATCATGTTGCTCTCTCCGCAAGGCCAACCCAAACTCATGGTGCCGGCCATTCATCTCTACGCCGATCCGCGCGAGTTCCAGCCCTACGACTTTCACGGCTTTGTCCGCATCGCCGGGACGATGCGAGAGACCTTGCCCGTCAGTGGCTATGCCATTGCGGAAATCCCTGAGCTCTTGTGTATCAAGCGCATGGGCGTCGAAGAACTCTATACGGTCTTTTCAAACCCTTCGCACAACCGCACGCCGTTTCTCCAGGAACTCGAACAGGTTCTCGCCTTCCCCGCTCGTGTCCTCGTCATCGAAGGCATGCTCCAACACCGCAAAGCCGGAGGACGGCTCAACCAATATCACAAGATTGGGCTGATGGATTTTTTGGACGCCCTCACCGCCAGATATGGCATCCACATCATCTACACCGACACACGCGATGAGGCCGAAGAGCGCATCGCCAATCTCGCGGCGCTGCACTATGCCTATTATTTCGCCGAGCAGCAGGGATTCGGGAGATGTCTGAAAGAAGAAGAGCTCTAGCGAAGCCGCAAAAGCTGATGGCTTGGAAGAAATGTCATCAACGCTTAGCGATTTACTCTACTGCGAATCCGAGCTGTCGCCAGGCTTCATAGACGACCACCGCGACGGCGTTGGAGAGATTGAGGCTTCGATTTCCAGGGACCATGGGGGCACGAATACACTGTTGAGCAGGAACGCTTCCGAGAATATCAGCCGGCAACCCACGGCTTTCCGGGCCAAACACAAAGGCATCCCCGACAGCATAGTTCACCAGGTCGTATCGCTGGGTGCCTTTCGTGGAGACGGCGAATACCCGGCGATCGTTGAAGCCGGCTTCGCAATCGGCCCAGCTTTCATAGACCGAGATTGTCGCGAACTCGTGATAGTCCAACCCTGCTCGCAGTAATTGTTTGTCGTCCAAAGAAAACCCCAGCGGCTTAACAAGATGCAGCTTCGCGCCCGTATTCGCGCACAATCGGATAATGTTGCCGGTGTTCGGAGGAATTTCTGGCTGATAGAGAATCACGTCGAACATGAGGACGGGAAGTGTATCACGGCGGCGCTCGTTTTCACCGATGTCGGCCAACGAACAGGAAAGACAAACAAACCGGTGGCTCATTTCACCATCACAGAGCTTCTTGGTATAGTGATCCTTAGTGCACAGATGTCTCCGTATTCATGAATAGATCGTCGCCATCTCCTATGCCACGCCCTGTCATGCAACTTCGACATGACTCCATCGCCCTGCTTGTCAGCGTACCAATGCTTGTGACGCTGACAATGGGGTCCCTCTCGCACGCGGAGGATCGATCCCTACGTTCAGCGGAGCACATTGCCGAACAGGCGCGAGCGGTGTGGGAGGATGGGACGTCGGCCACTGCACTGGAGATCCTGGACCAAGGCATTCACGACTATCCTCGTGCACTCACACTCCAGAAATTACGCGCCGATATTCTCAGTACATCCCGAGGTCCTCGCGAGGCGGTTGAGGCCTATGAAACGGTCCTCGCCAAAACTCCGACCGCCGTGGATCTCAGATGGGCCAAGTGGAGTGTGTTGACTCGGTCAGGACAGGGTGAGGAATCCATCGCCGAGTTAGGACGCATCGCACGCATCGATGGTCAGAATCCCTTGGTTTATTTGCGGCTGGCGCAAGAACTCCGAAAACACAATCGTCTTGAGGAATCACTTGAATCGTACAAAAAGGCCGTGGAGCTTGCCTCGAATGTGCTCGGATGGCGATTAGCGTTGGCCCGTGCGCGGTTCGACGTCTTGGACTATGACGGCGCAGAGCGTGACGTGCAGTACGTGTTACACAATATCTCCTCCGGTTCTCCACTAGAACTCCCTGCCAGAAATCTTCTGGCACAAGTGAATGGCAACTCCATCGATCGAGGCAGGCGCTTCGATCCAGTTCTGACCAAAGAAATGACAGGAGCCCAGCGCAAGGAATGGGCTTCCATTCGCGCAGAGGCCTGGCAACTCTTCTCGATGGGCCGATATCAGGAGGCTGAGCCGATCTATCAACGAATGCTGGCCCTCAATCCCAATGATGCGCTCGCCAATTATCAATTAGGACTGACCCTTATGCAGCTCGGCCGGTGCAAAGACGCGCTGACTGTGTTTGGCAAGGTCTCCAACCTCGACCCCAACGACGACGACTACGCAGACACGGTGTTTCGGATGGGCCAGTGTTTCGTAGAGTTGGAACAATGGGAAGAGGCGTTTATCCATTTTCACACTCTCTATAATGCCGCGGCCGAATTTGAGGAGCACAACAAGCATGTTCGGCTCCCGCCAGACACCCGTGTATTGGATAAGAATAAAATCGCACGATGGCTCGAGAAAGTGCGGCCCCATGTTCCTGAATTGGCCACGCGAGAGGCTGATGCTGCTGCAAGCCCCACCCCCTCGGAGGAGTCACCCGCTCCCTCACTCCCTCCGGAAGAAGAGCTGTACGCCAGAGCCAATGAGCGATTTAAACCCCAGAAACCTCTGGACCCGCAAACGTCTCTCATGGGCAGAGACGCCGATTTCAGTTGGTTTCGATTTGTCATTCCCGCAAGCAAGGTCGTACGGGATGATTTTCCCACCGGCGCCCATGAATTTATTCCCTTAAATCCAGGCGACAGCTTTCCCACCACACAGGCAGAGGTCTACTTAGTCTTTGGCCTAGTGTCCGCCTCATTTGACGCCGTGCCCCTCACTGTCCGCTGTTTTGTGGAAACATCTGAGATGACAGGAGGGCAACCCGCTGTCGCACAGGACCGAGTCATGACGACCATGAACGACCAGTCCGGCTATTTTATGTTAGTTCCTCCAAAGCCTGGATGGACAGCGGGCCTCTACCACTGTGGGTTATTCGCAGGAGAACAGACGTCTGCCGATACACTGGTGGATGAAGTCAGATTCCGCATCATCGCACCACCCCGGTCCTCGTAAAACGCCACAAGGATAAAAGCGTATGGCTGATGGCCAAGGGTCTATAGCACAAATAGAGAGCATCCTATTTCTTCTGCGTCATGGGCGTTCAGGGAGCGGCTTAGGATGGCGATGAGGGAGATGGCACGGACTTGGCTAACCAAAGCCGCTGGGCAACACGAAGCATCAGGAACGCCACACCGGATGGCAGCCAGATCCATATCGCTTCGCTGGCGAGGATCCGAACACCATAGTCGCTAAAAAATTCGCTGACACCGATTGGAGACACAAGGACTGGTCGCACGGGGAAGAAATATCTTGTCGTATCGAATGGAGAGAAAAACGCCACGCCCAACCCTCCATTTGTCATAGCATCGAGCACGCCATGTGATGCGGTGCGGAGAAAGAAATAGAGGAATAACCCCATCACTGCAACCGCTGGCTTGCCTCGATACCACACAGCCACAAGACTTCCGGCTAACAGCACCGCAAACATGATCGAATGCGTCAGTCCACGATGGCCCCACACGTCACCGTACTGGATGCCAACGTACAACCCGATCACATCGAAATCCGGCACGACTGAACAGAGCGCACCCAAGAACAGCTCGCGCCAACTCAATTCCTTGTTCTCAAGGGCCTTCCCCATCGCCAGAGCGACAATGGCATGGGAAAATGCAGATGCCATTCGCCACCTCCGTACTGCAATCGGAATACCGCAAAACCCTACACTCGGAACGCTGGGGCGTCAAGAATATGGGAGACGAGGCGAGGAGCTAGTGGCAGGCCGAAAAAAGATATCTCCATGACCTGGCCTCAACACACACAGGGAACTCACTCGCCCCCTCTGGTTCAAGCCCTCCGAAGCCTTTCCCTCCCTGTAGAACTTCGTGAGAACCAGGTGCCCCAGGAGGATACAGATCCTTTAAACACGCATGCTGGACAAGTGAGGCAACCCAGAAGACCGATATTCGTGAAGCGCTTCCACTCCTGAATGAGCTATAAACGATGAGATTGAATCACGAGTCAAGGCACGCAGGGGGACTGGCAAGGCTGAATCGGATTATTGAGATCGAACAGGCTCCTGCTCAATTTTCTGATCGACCTCTAGGACATGATTGTTTGCGCTCCCATCGAGAACTGGAGCCTCAATCTGAGGCAGATAAATTGTGAAGGAGGTGCCGTGCCCCACTTCGCTGCTCACTGCCACATGACCGTGGCTTTGCTTCACAATCCCGTAGACGATAGACAGCCCCAAGCCGGTTCCCTTTCCCGGTTCTTTCGTGGTGAAGAACGGTTCGAACAATTTGCCCCGCGTCGCTTGATCCATGCCGGATCCGGTATCTGTGACCGAGAGCAGAACATACCGCCCAGGACGGAGGTCTGTCGTTTCGTGGGCATACGCGTCGTCCAGCTCGACTCTAGCCGTCTCGATGGTCAGTGATCCACCATTCGGCATGGCATCGCGGGCATTCACGCATAAGTTCATGATGACTTGCTCGATTTGGCCCGGATCGGCCTGGACCTGGCCAAGGCCCTGGTCCAGGTTCGTGAACAGAGCAACATCTTTTCCGATAAGCTGTCTCAGTATCTTCTCAATATTGGAAACGAGATCGTTCAGATTGACGGCTCGAAGTTCCACTACCTGCTCTCGGTTGAAAGTCAGCAACTGATGCGTGAGGCCCGAAGCCTGCTTGGCGGCCTTTAACACTTCGTCTGCGTGTTGTCTCGAAGGAGCCACGGGGTCCAGGGTCGCGATGATCAATTCGGTAAATCCTCGCATGACGGTAAGGAGATTATTGAAGTCGTGGGCGACGCTTCCCGCCAGCCTGCCCATGGCCTCCATCTTTTGTGACTGTTGCAGTTGGAGATCTTTCTGACGCAGCACCTCAGCATTGTTTGTGCGCTCGATAGCGGCAGCGGCGACGGAGGCGATGACAACCAGAATGTCGAGATCGTCTCGGTTGATCTGGCCAGTGACCTTATTCAGGACCTCGATCACGCCGATCGCGGTTCCACCATGCCGTTTGAGTGGGACCACGATCATATCCCTTGACTGATACCCGGTGATCCGGTCGGTTGCCGGCAAGTGCCTAGCCTCCTGTTGAACGGCGGAGATGACCTTTGCTTGGCCACTGCGGAAGACCGCGCCGGCAATACCCTTGTCCCATGGAATCGACGTGCTATGAAGACAATCGGCATACTCTCCGACGGCATAGCGAAAGACTAATTGCTTAGTTTTTTCGTCTGCCAGCAGGATGGATCCCGCGTCAGCCCCTATCACATCAAGGGCGGTGCGCAGAACCTGGCTCACCATGTCATCGACATTCGCATACTGAAAGAGGGTTTCACTGAGATGACGGATGGATTCCAGCGGTGACGGCATCGATTCAGTCCTACGGCAACCCTTGAATGAGAACGGCATCCTCATATTCTGACGGTTCTCGACAGTATCGCCTCGGATCGGCATTTGGCCAAACAATATCGAAGATTGTGAAGAGAGACTCACCTCGCAGCGCTTACCATCCTTTGATGCGCTGCCGCTGAGGGAGAAAGAACAGCGTATACACCCCACCGCATGTAGCAGAGCGAACGAACATTCTATGTCCCTTCTCACTGTGTCGTTCACGAGCGGCTCCATCACATCTACGCTGCAACGCTCCGGCACGGTAGGCAGCTGGCCAGGATTCCTCTCGTGACGCCTCAGATTGTGTGGGCTTTCCGCACGGGATGTGGCGAGATTGACTACACTGCTGGGTGGACGCTGAGTGCTGACCACTTCGGCATCAAGAGGGGAACGACACTCCACACACAAAACAGCAAATCGGCAATTTCAGTAGACGCGCGTATGGATCCTGCCGACTACCCACCCCGATTGAGCATTTCCAGCGATTCGCGTCTTCCTGAACGGGCCTTCAGGAATTCGATAAGTTCAATTCGTAGCACGCGGTTCAGACGTTGCCGTGCATCAAGCGGCAGGCGAATAAACTCCACTCCGAACTGACGGCCCTGAACCCATTTAATCGTCCCGAGATCGATTGACAGCGCCGGCGTCTGATTAGCAAGCAGAACACTCACACGCACATCACTGCCACAGAGAACCTCGCGATCGCACATGACGGAGCACCCCATCAGTGACAGGTTGCTCAAGATACCTTCACCGACAAATGGAGCCCCACCGAAGATGACAGGATAGAAGAGCGGGAACCGATGATAGGTTCGAGAATATCGAAGTGGCGCCATCACAGCCTCCGTGACGCAGGATTGTACCGAGGGAGGTACTGTGAACGGTATCCTACCTTAGGAGGGGAAGCCTTAACCGCTTGCTAAGGGCTGAACGGCGAGACGGCCCGTCACCGCCACGTATCCGCGCTTGCAGCAGAAACTTCATGAATCATGCGGGCGAGCTATCCTATAAATAGTAATTCTCTTTCGACGAACCAGCTCATGTCCTACACTGACTGTGCAAGAAAGACAGCGTGTCATCGCAAGAGTACAGATGATGAGCCAAAGAAAGCCGACTGGTGTTGTGAACTTGGTTCTGGGTTGCACCGCCAGCTTATGGTTATTCATGCTGGCAGAGCCGATTGGTGTCTCACAGGCCGTTGCAAAAGAGAGTGAGCCTCCCCCATTTGTGGCCTGGTCTGAAAAGGGCTTGGGGCTTTCAATCGACTTAGCCGGCTTCAAAAAAGACATCGACCAGGTCAACCCAGACGGTCGCCGCAATCTCACGGCCTTACATCACAAAACAGGACTGAATGTGTCAATCTCTCTTGAGAAAGTTCTAACCTACGCGACAATGCCAGGATGCATCGAACAGCTCCAACTGATACAGAAAGGTCCGTCCGTCACCCATGGACAGGACATCGCACTCAATACCACCGGTGCGATACCGACTCTTGAATATACCCTGCGCAAATTCCGGGGAGTCCGATTGGACCAAAAACATGTGCATGCCTGCATAGCACAAGATGATGTCTACGCCGACATCCATCTTTCGAAGGCACACTACACCACCACCGATGCGCCGCTCTTTCAATCAATTCTCAAAACCATTCGCTTACAACCAGAACCTTCAAAGATCATACAGACTCAACCACCCGCACCGCCAAGGATCATACAGATCCACCCACCAGCACCGCCCAACAGCAGAGAATTACTCGAAATAGGAAACGTGCTCTATCGGCAGAACAAATTCGCCCAAGCCATTCCACCCTATTCAAAAGCGTTTGATCTTGAAACAGCCGAGCCACAACTCGACCGAACTCTTTGGCGCGCCTTGATCGACCATTTAGGGATGGCCTACGGAATGACCGGTCGTCTCAAGGAAGCAAAAGCCCTGATTGAACAGGGAATACAGGCCGACCCTGCCTACCCGATATTCCACTACAATTTGGCCTGCACGTTTGCAGAAATGAACGAGCTCGATCATGCCATGCAGTCTCTCAAAACAGCCTTTCGCCATCGCAAGAATCTCAATCCTGGCGACAAGGGCATGCCCGACCCACGCGAGAACGTATCCTTCCAGCGTTTCATGAAGCACAAAACTTTCCGCAACTTGGTCAACGATCTCACCGCCACAAAGAGCTAATCAAACCGACGCTATCCCTGATACCCTTTTAACTTCTGCGCCTCACTTTTCATCTGTGCGTGAACGGGAACTACTGGGGTGTACACAGGTGCAAGCCAGCAGTACAATGAGGTCATGTATAAATTGGGGATGGTTCTCGCGACTGTCGGAATGTCGTGGGCAAGTATGCTGCTCGCCGCTGAGGAGCCACCATCTCAAGTGCCGGGGTTTAATGAGCGCTTAAATCAAGCGCTGGGATCCGAGGGTGGCGTGCAAGTGTACAAGGACCCTGCGGGGAATGTTGGAACCATTCTCGATCCGCCGGGTGGGGAGCGCCGCATCACCGTGCAGCCGCCGCAAAGTCCGTCGATGAACCTCGGTCCTCCCCTTCAACTACACAACCAACCACTTCAATTGCCTCAGGCTGTGACTCCTACCCTCCCATCCTCTCCGAGTTTTCCGCAGAAAACTCGTTAACCCGTATGATTCATGACGGTTCGTCGGGGAGCTGATTATGCTCATTCTTCCGACCATCGCGCTGATCGCCCTCGCAAGCGTTTGTTCCAATTGCTCAATCGGTTGCTCTTTACATGCCTCACCGAATCTATGCCTTCTCGAGTCCGCCATAGCGCCGTTCAACTTCATGCCGATCGCAGGACCAGAGTACATCCGTTTTATAGTATTCAAATTGTCCCTCTGTCGCATGACTGGAGACCCGTCGCCGAAGTTGCGCCATTTCCTCCTGTGTCATGGGAACGAACCGCCGGGCGATGGCCAGGTTCTGACGTAACACCTCTTGTGAATCGATGCCGCTCACAAGCGTGGACACCGGCAAGGACAGCACATATCGCATCGCCTCTTCAGCCGTCAGAATACCTTGCTGAATCGGCTTTCCGTTCCCACAGAAAGATTTCATGGCAATGGGCGCGATCCCACGCCTAAGAAGTTCCGGGAGAACCTGCCGTTCAAAACTCTTGTAGGACGCATCAAAGGGGTTCAGTGGAAGTTGGCAGGTATCGAACGGAAAATCGTACTTGAGCACGCTCAAGTGCACGGCCGGATTCGTGTGGCCGGTAAATCCGATGAATCGTACTTTCCCTTGCTGTTTCGCTTCGGCCAACGCCTCAATCGCTCCCCCTTCTTGGAAGAGACGTTCAGGATCATCGTCGCAACCGACTTCATGAATCTGCCACAAATCCAGGTAGTCGGTGCCCAAACGGCGCAACGACTGCTCCAAGTGCAACATGCCGATCTTTTTTTCACGGCCGTGGGTACACATCTTCGTCATCAAAAAGACCTCGTGACGATGCCCCTTCAGCGCCTTCCCCATCACGGCTTCGCTCCGATTGTTGTGATAATCCCATGAGTTGTCGAAAAACGTCAGTCCAGCATCGATAGCCTCCTGAACGATTCGATTGCCTTCCTCGTCACTCGTTTTCAGGAAGTGCCAGCCGCCGAGCGCTAAAATCGGAACCGTGACACCAGTGCGCCCCAGCTGACGCCGAGGAAGCCCCTGCCCCTTCAACCCGCTTGGAAGCTTTTCCGCGTCTGTCATCGCCCGTGCCCGGCTGGAGATCCCGGCCAGCAGGACCGCCGATCCCAGCAAACCGATTCGTTTGCATGCCTCGCGCCGACCAATCATCGCTTCAGTGTTGCGTTCGTCTCGGCCCTCATGTGACGGCATGGTCATGATCCTCCATGTGCCTATTGTGTGATCCGAGTGGCACACTGAGCCCCTCTCCAGTAGTCGACATTGTTGATCCTCCCAAAAGTTTCGTCAAGGCCAGCATGACCGAATATTGCGGAAGAGATTAACCGGCTTCCTCTCAACATGGTGGCCAACATTCACGAGATGAGAACAGAAATGGCAAAGAGACCAACTCGGATACAGTGGGGACCGGCGGAGAGGGAAGATTACGTCACCTGTGGTAGGTCATCAACCCACAATACTCATCTACCATATGAGCCTCCCGTGAGCGACGAATAAAATTTGTGGTCCGCCGTGATCATGACGCCGTCAATGGCTTCGGCCAAGGCAAGATAGAGGCAGTCGTACACACTTCGGAGTATCTAACGCAAGATGATAGGCCGCGGGAAAGAGCCGTTCGTCAGCATGACGCTGCAGAGGGTAGATGCTTCAACTCCTTCAAAATCATCACCTTCGGCCCGAGTCAGTTCCCCTCGCGGAATCTTTTTGGCAAGGACGTTGCTAAGTTCCAACGACCACAAATGCTGGAACATGAAGTCGAGAGCAGATGAACTGAACTGAGGTAGACGGCTGGCAGAGTGAGGGCTTCCGGTCCCGTGGATCTAGCATTCATCAAGCAACCGAATCATGTCTTGGGAGATGAGCCCGTGAGCGCAAGGCATGCCGCTTCAATTGGCTAATGAGGTAGAGCACAATGGCCAGGTTCAACAGCAGCACGCCGACTCGAAGCATCGACACCTGTTCAATGACCTCGTAGAGTTCGAACGGAAGCAGCAGGCTCGTCGACACTACCGTCAGGTACGCGGCCCAGGGCAACTCCAGCCACAACCCGATCCCCTCCACCAACAACATCCCCGCATAGCCCAGACTGACGAGCCCCGCCAGTAACACAGTATGAGGCTGCAGCGCATCCACTTTCAGAACCAGCGCATGGATGAGGCGCGAGTCGGCATTCAAATGAAGCGCTTCGATCAGAAGCGAAAACAGCGTGGCAATCTCAGCATGCACCAACTTGAGAAGACCCAACCCGAGGAAGAGTAGCAGCAGACCCTTCACCACCTTGAACACCGCAATCACGGCCAAGCCGGTATGGTGGGAACGCGTCGTCATCAATTGGAGAGACTATCACAAACGACGCGGACTGGATGCGCTGGACGGCAGGCGGAGCTGAGGCAGCATTAAGTCAAGAATAGTTCTCAACACCTCCTTCCCCCTTCGTCGGTTAGTGGGTCCAGATCTTTGCAGGGGTCGATTCGAAAGGATAGACATGAATCATCCACCCACCAGCTTGTGGAACGAATCGCCCACCGGATTGCTGACACTCCGATTCCGTGGCAATCGTCCCCTTGAGCCCGAGTTGTTTCCGGGTCATGCGGCGTCTACTGCCGTCCGGCTGGAAATAGATGTTGACGTGGGCATGCCACTGCGCGACGCTCAACGGCACGCGCTCGTTCAACTGGTCTTCACCCATGCCCTTCGGCGCAGTGTACATCGCCCCCTCTAGCTCATAACCATCTCCAGCTTTCCTGTGGAGCGCAGTCGGTTCAGCCGGGTCAAAGCGAACCTTGGCCAGAAATCGGCGCTGCTTATTGGCGAAATGATAATGCTTTGGCTTTCGCTCGGGGTGAAGTGGAACATACCCGTCATCCATGGCCACCCGATCTTATCCCGCGAACTGCCCCAAAACCAGACATGCACCGCAGACAGGCGATGCGAAACCAAACTCTTTACATGACCGTGAGGAGTTCTAAGAAACGAGCGACGAGATGTCAGAAGCAAGCTCAGACGTGGTGGGCGGCTGGCGAGATTGAGTCTAGCCACCAAAAAGCCTGGCTTCCAAATCATCCTTCGATGGCACTTGTGAATCAGAGATCATTTTGACAATTATGCGGCGAAGAAGCCGCATGGATTCAAAAAATACATTTCTATCGATTGACGAGCGCCTATGGGCTGCAGCTGAGCGTCCTTCATAAAGTTTTATCAGTTGTTTGTGCAATACGAGCCGCTGATCACCGGGCGGCTCTAGATAGGAAGAGATCAAGGCCGATATTCGGAACTGCAGCTCACTCCGCGAAGGAGAGAACAGCCCTTCAATCGCTGCCCAGATTAAAAGCACTCCTAAAGCCAGTCATGAATAAAATGGGCTTGGTCTATCGCCTGGACCGCGAGATGCAATTCCTTATGCTTCTTGGCAATTTTCAACCCAGGCTTCCAGCATCCTTTTACCCAGGAGAGTCGATCAAGATTTTGAGATTGTCCACTCGGCATCTCCAAGTGAATCCCACGTGGCTCGGTCTCAAATGGAAAAATCAATCTTTCATTCGTCTCTAACGCGGCTCCAAAAGACACATTTGCGATTATTGGCACTGATGCTGTCGGAGCTGACCAGATACGCAGCAATGCAATAATCCAGCGTATTAGCAAAATACGATCCCCTCCCATAGCCGACAAGACGTCAACAGGAAAGCAGAGTTCTGCAGCAATAGCGTATTCCCTCTGCGCAGGAATCACCTCAGTCTTATCTGTAACATTTACCCACTTCGTGCCATCAGGATCTCTCACAAAAGACTTATTCAATACATCTGAGCTCTCGCTCCTTCCCGATTGATCCGTGTCGAAGACCACCATATACGGAGCTAACACGTGAGCAGATGTCTTGGAGAGCAGAATGCCATCGCCCAGATCCAGGCTTTCAAAATTAAGATCAATCCCTGATACTCCGGCGTATACATCGCCCTTGATGAGGTCAAGTATTGGGGTGGTCATAACGCTAGCCTGTGTACAGAAAGAACCTCTATGGTGGGCATCCGTGGAGATAAGTCTCCAAAAGCAAATCAAGACGAAAACAAGACAGGCTACTTTCAACTAGGGCGTGTTAACACTAACGGCCATTTTTATGCGATACTGCGTACATGGAAATCACCGACGCACAGTATCGCCAAATCGAGCCGTGTTTGCCGACACAACGCGGCAACGTGACACTCGACAATCTGCACGTCCTGAACGCCATCTTGTACGTCGCCGAGCAGGGGTGCAAATGGCGCGGTTTACCCAAGCGGTTCGGCAACTGGCACACCATTTATACTCGCATGAATCGTTGGTCGAAGAGCGGGGTGCTGGATCGCGTCTTTGCACAGTTGCAACATACTCAGATCATCCGCGTGAAGATCGAAGCCGTGGCCTTGGACCGTACCATCGTCAAGGTCCATCCGGATGGTACGGGGGCGTTAAAAAAAACGGCCCGCAAGCCATTGGCCAGTCCCGCGGCGGATGGACGACCAAGATTCATATGGGTGCCGCGGATGCTCGAACGGCTCTAACCTTTGCCCTGTCCCCGGGCCAGGCCCACGATGCCCCCGAGGGGCG
>JBBRRN010000027.1:0-15113 GCA_038200685.1 Nitrospirales bacterium | reverse complement strand
GCACGACATCACCTCACCAGCCGAACGCTTTGAGGCAAACAGACGTAGGGAGGCCAACGGAAACTTTCGTTCCTCTAAAATCTCAAGAGTTTCTTTCCCAACCGCCCCCGTTGCGCCAAGGATGGCCACCACGTACCCTGATTTCTTTTTCACCATGACCCTCGATCCTACCTATAATATGATCTCCCGAATACGATGATTGAATGTATCTGCCACGAACATATGCCCTGCGCGATCTAGCACGATTCCAAACGGGTAGCTCAAACCAGCTCCAAGGGCTGCGCCCCCATCGCCACTATAGTTAGACACACCCACGCCGGCGATGCGTTCAATACGCCCAGAGATTCGATCCCACCGCCGCACCAGGTGGTTGTCAGAATCGGTCATGTAGAGATTTCCCTCCTCATCTAATGCAATCCCCGATGGCCGAGCGAGACTGGCGCTGGGTGGTTCATCCAACCCTTGATATCGATACTCTCCACCGTTACCCACCACAGTTCGTATCAGACCAGTGACAGGATCAACCGCGCGAATCCTCCCGTTGAAACAATCGGCAATATACAGCGTACCATCTGACGCCAGCGCCAATCCGCTTGGGCCTGCCAGATCGGTCTCCGTCGCAGTCAGACCATCTCCATTATACGCTGCTGTTCCAGTCCCAGCGACCGTACGAATCATTCCTGTGGCTAAATCTATCGCCCTGACGCGGTTGTTAGTCTGGTCAGCAATGTAGAGGATACCGTCGTCGCTCAACGCTAAGGCAGCCGGTTCGTTCAACCCGGCCTCCACAGCCAATCCTCCATCACCAAAATACCTCGGCTTACCCAGGCCGGCCACTGTCGTGACCACCCCTGTCGCCGCATCCACACGCCGCACCCGATGGTTCAGTGTGTCCGCAATATAGAGATGGCCCGCCCGATCGACCACCACTGCTGTGGGAAAATTCAACAGAGCTTGATCAGCGGGTCCACCATCACCACTGAAGTGCATAGCCGGGACTGTACTGACTGCAACGTATCGCACCGTCCCACTCAGGTCGGTCTGTTGGGTCACAGCGCGCAAGTCGACCTTGCTGGTTTCAGCAAGAGGATCCTCATCGACCTCCCCAGCCGTCGAAGCGGCTGGAACCGGTGTCGCTCCTGTGTCAATCGCCTGGATACGACCCGCAATCGTCTTGATACGGTGGGTCGTCCGATCGATCTTTCGAACGACGTGGTTCTCCGAGTCAGCAATGAAGAGGTTTCCCTCTGCGTCGAGGGTCAGACTCTTCGGCTCATTCAGACAGGCCACGGAGGCGACCGCTCCATCACCGGACCAGCCTGATACTCCGGTACCGGCAATGGTCCGGATCAATCCGGTTTTGAGATCTGTCTTCATCTGTATCGAAAATCTCGCTTAGTTCAGATTTCGCAGGATGGCCTCGCCCATTTCAGTTGTGCTGACCAGGCGAGTACCAAGGCTGTGAATATCTTTCGTGCGATAACCGAGATCGAGCGTTTTTACAATCGCCTGCCCGATGGCCTCTGCTTCCGCATCCAACTTGAACCCATAGGACAACATCATCGCCGCCGAAGCAATCGTCGCAATAGGATTCGCCACATTCTTTCCAGCAATGTCCGGCGCGCTGCCATGAATCGGCTCGAACAATCCAACCTGCGCACCGATGCTGGCAGACGGCAACATGCCGATGGACCCGGTCAACATCGCGGCTTCGTCGCTCAGAATGTCGCCAAAGATATTGTTGCACAGCATCACATCGAACTGCCGCGGGTTACGCACAAGTTGCATCGCCGCATTGTCGACATAGATATGACTCAACTCTACATCCGGATAGTTTTTGTGAACGTCCGTGACCACACGACGCCACAGCTCGGATGACTCCAGCACGTTCGCTTTGTCGACAGACATCACTTTTTTTCGGCGTTTTCGCGCCGCCTCGAATGCCACTTTCGCAATACGCTGGATTTCTTCAGTCGTATAAACCTCGGTGTTGACGCCTCGCTCGCTCCCATTCGGCAGTTTCTCAATTCCCTTTGGCTTCCCGAAATAAATGCCGCCGGTCAGTTCACGAACGACGAGGATGTCGATCCCCTCAATCACTTCGCGTTTCAATGTGGAGGCATCGGCCAACATCGGATAGAGCTTCGCCGGGCGCAAATTCGCATAGAGCCCGAGGTGCTCTCGCAAACCCAGCAGCGCACGCTCTGGACGCAAGCTATACTCTAACCCCTCCCACTTCGGACCACCGACCGCGCCGAGCAAGACCGCGTGGCTCTGTTTAGCCAGGGCCAGCGTTTCTTGAGGAAGTGGAACACCCACTTTGTCGATGGCCTGCCCGCCAACATCACCGGGGAAAAATTCAAATGTATGGCCGAACTTCTCAGCCACAGCCTTCAGTACCTTTACCGCTTCAGGAACGATCTCTCGACCCACTCCATCACCAGCCAACACGGCAATCTTCGCTTTCACAGACCACTCTCCCTCTTTATGAGTATTGACCTCACCGGCATCTATTCCAACACTTCTTCGTCCTCAGGCCGCCAAGCAGGATCGACCAGGCAGAGGAACTCGATGTCGGTAGATCCAAGATTATCCAAAGTCTGTGTGCCTCCAGGAGGCACACAGACGACGGAACCGGGTTCCACTACGACGACAGCATCATCGACGTTCAATCGCCCACGACCTGCAATAATGTAATAGACCTCTGAGGAGGTGAGCCGGTGCCTTTTCGACCGAGCGCCGGGAGCCACGATCCCGTGCGCCATGCTATACCCCAGCGCGAGCGGTTGTTTCGCTGGATGCAGTAGCTCTCGCAGGCGCGTATGATCCCCGGCTAGAAACTCAGGCCGAGCTGCCAGATTCACATGAACCACGGATCACCTCAGAGCCAACAATATCGTCCCGGTTTCAGACCGGAGCCGCTGACTGTATCGTGGCCACTTTCCCTAAATCAAGCTTACCCTATGCTCGCCCTGCGCCTGCTTTCCCGCCAAGTATGACAGCTTATTCAGCGCATTCAGATAGGCTCTTGCTGAGGCCATGATGATATCCGTGTCCGCGCCATGCCCTGAAACCGTGCGCCCATCTTCTTGAACCCGAACCGAGACTTCGCCCTGGGCGTCAGTCCCCCCCGTAATCGCCTTCACGACATACATAAGGAGCGTGCTCTTCGTCTGAGTGATTGCGGCAATCGTCCGATAGACCGCATCCACCGGCCCATCACCCGTCCCGGTCTGCGAGATCGTTCGTCCGTCGATCTCGAGTTCGACCGTAGCGGTTGGCACCTGATCCGTCCCGCTGGCCACATGGAACGATTTCAAGGTGATCCGATCAGCCATTTTGACCAACTCTTCGGAGACAATGACTTCGAGATCCTCTTCGTAGATCTCCTTCTTCTGATCGGCCAACTTCTTGAAACGCTCGAACGCGTGGTTGACCTCCTCGTCCGAGAGCGTATACCCCAACTCCACCAACCGCTGGCGAAACGCGTGCCGGCCTGAAAGTTTCCCCATGACCATCTTGCTCTCTACCAGCCCAATCGACTCCGGCCGCATGATTTCATAGGTCGTCTTGTCCTTCAGCAGCCCATCTTGGTGAATGCCAGACGTATGGGCGAAGGCGTTCGCCCCGACGATCGCTTTATTCGGCTGAACCACCATACCGGTGATCTTGCTGACCAATCGGCTGGTCTTCGAGATCTCTTCGGTGCGAATCCTCGTGTCGGCTTGATAGAAATCTTTCCTGGTCCGAAGCCCCATGACAATTTCTTCCAACGCCGTGTTCCCCGCACGCTCACCTATTCCGTTGATGGTGCATTCAACTTGGCCTGCCCCTTCAAACACCGCCGCCAAGCTGTTCCCCACTGCCAAGCCGAGATCATTGTGGCAGTGAACGGAGATCACCGCTTGTGCACTGTTCGGCACCTGCTCCCGAATGCCGCGAATAAGCCGGCCGAACTCTTGTGGCACTGCGTAGCCGACCGTGTCGGGAATATTGATCGTTCCAGCTCCTGCAGCAATCACCGCCTCAATTACTTCATAAAGATAGACAGGATCGGAGCGACTGGCATCCATGGGCGAAAACTCCACATCCTCCACATAGCCTCGCGCCCGTTCTACCATTTCGACCGCACGCCTCTTTGCCTCGTCGCGCGTCATTCTGAACTGATGCTTCAAATGGATATCCGAGGTTGAGAGAAACGTATGAATACGGACTTTCGGAGCGCCCTTCAATGCCTCCCAGGCTCGATCGATATCCTCAGGACGCGCCCGCGCCAAACTGCAAATCGTCGGTCCCTCGACTTCCTGCGCGATCCGGCGCACCGCTTCAAAATCCCCAGGCGAGCTATACGCAAATCCTGCCTCGATGATATCGACCCCCAAACGTGCTAGCTGCTTCGCCACCATGATTTTCTCTTCCACATTCATGCTGGCCCCTGGAGATTGCTCGCCGTCTCGGAGCGTCGTGTCAAAAATTCTGATCATGCGGGTCATGGTTTCACCTCTCTTTGGTTCAGACTGCTCAAAACGGACGTCCAGCAAGACCGCAGGCGCAAAAGACATCGCAGACGTACCCTCCGGGGTACGTCGAGAATATTTTCAACCAAGAACGAAGCTGGCGGCTGTTTTCAGCAGTCTGCAAAAACACAAAAAGCCTCCATCCCTACGCCCAGGGACGGAAGCTTTGAGAAGCTCCGTGGTACCACCCTGATTTAACCGTGGGCAACGTACGCCCTCCACGGTCCTCAACATGCCCAGTCACAGGGCAAAGCGGAATCCATTACTCGGGTTTCACGGATTCAGGCTCAGAGGCGAGTTCAGCGCCACACAGGCTGGTTTGCACCATTCACCAGCTCTCTACCACTGTGCGAATCGCGTACTACTCCTCGTCGTAGCCAATTAGATCTTCGATTCGTTCGCTGACTGTTCGGTCTTGGGTAGTGGACGCTTCCCGGACACTTTAGACACAAGTCCGATAAGCCGCTCTGCCGGACCAAGTAGGGCATACCCTGCAAAAATAACAAATAACATAACTTGGGGCCAGGCTGCTACGAGCATGAGCGTCAAAATTCCCCACACGAGATAGGTAATCTGCTGGCCACCGCGGAACTTCATGTCCTTAAAGCTCCGATACTTGATAGTGCTCACCATCAAGAACGAAAGAGTGAGCGTAATAATCAAGACAAGAAATGGCTTCACTTCCGTCCCTATCCTGAGGCTATAGTGGTCGAAAATTACAAGTGACGCCACAACCCCAGCCGCTGCAGGAATGGCCAGCCCGGTAAAGTACTTGCCGTCCGGTACGGCCACAGACGAATTAAACCGAGCCAACCGAACCGCACCCATCGCCACGTACGCAAACATCACCGCCATACCGAACATACCCTGTCCACTCAGCGCCCAAGAGTATATCAAGAGGCCCGGAGCCACTCCGAACGATACCACATCGGACAACGAGTCGTATTCAAAGCCGAAATGGCTGGTACTGTTCGTCAGTCGTGCTGACTTTCCATCGAGTATGTCGAAGATCATCGCCACCAGAATGGCAACCGCTGCGACCATGTAATCTGCATTGAATACGGAGAGCATCGAAAACACGCCGCACAACAGATTCCCTGTCGTGAAAAGATTGGGAATCAAATGCATGGCGGCTTTGCGCCGCTTCCCATCTCTTCCAAATGATTGACGTAGTCCGGCAGTCTTCATGGCAACTCCCCCAAGATGGTTTCCCCACCTTTGACTCGATCGCCGACCGCAACCTTTATAGACGTTCCGAGAGGAAGAAACGTGTCCATCCGCGACCCAAATCGAATTAAGCCGAATCGTTCACCAAGCACCGCCCGATCTTTGGGCGAAACCCAACAGACGATCCGTCGGGCAATCAACCCAGCGACCTGCACACAGAGAACCTTCGCACCCTCTACCGTCCGAATCATCAAAGCATTTTGCTCGTTCCTCAACGTCGCATCCGGCTTACTGGCGACCAGAAACAAGCCTGGTTGGTACTGTACGTCTTCAATAACCCCTTCACAGGGAATCCGATTGATATGCACATCGAATACATTCAAAAAGATGCTGACCCTGATGCTACGATCCTTGATGAACCTGGACTCGAACTCCTCTTCGATAGCGATCACTTTCCCGTCACCAGACGCGAGAACGAGACGTGGTCCTTGAGGGATCACACGGGATGGATTGCGAAAGAACCACGAGACAAAGAGCGTCAGAATCGCTGCTCCGACCGTCGCAATGATCCAGCCCAACCATCCTGCCAACAGTGTAACGCCAACCGCCGCCCCGATGAAGGGAATTCCCTCTTTGGCAAACGGGATGCCGACGGCACGATCCGCCACAGAGTCGCCTCAGGTTATTCAGGAAGGATGTCCGATCCGACAATCATTCTCATCGGCCCAGCCTGGCCACGCTGAGACTCGGCTAATCCCAACATGACCGCAGCTATTGAATACGACGTAGGAAGTCGGCTTCAACCTCCTGCTAATTTTTATTCTTATCGACCAATTGGTCCTTCTTCAGCCAAGGCATCATCGCACGAAGCTTGCCCCCAACCTCTTCAATGGGGTGGGCCTCACCTTTTGCCAGCAACGCATTATAGACCGGACGGTTCGCCAGGTTCTCCAACACCCACTCTTTGGCAAACTGGCCTTGCTGGATTTCTCCCAGAATTTTCTTCATTTCCTGCTTGGTCTGTTCCGTGACAATCCGAGGGCCACGTGTGATGTCACCGTACTTCGCCGTCGTACTAATGGAATACCGCATGTTGGCGATCCCGCCCTGATAGATCAAATCTACGATCAATTTCACTTCATGCAGACACTCGAAATATGCCATCTCAGGGGAGTAGCCGGCTTCCACGAGCGTCTCGTAGCCAGCCTGAATGAGAGACGTGAGACCTCCACAAAGCACGACTTGCTCACCAAAAAGATCCGTCTCGGTTTCTTCACGAAAGTTCGTTTCGATCACACCAGCCCGCCCGCCTCCAATCGCACTGGCATAGGCAAGGCCCAGCTGTTTGGTTGTTCCGCTTGGGTCTTGATGAATCGCGAGCAAGCACGGCACCCCACTACCTTTCGCATACTCCGATCGGACGAGATGTCCCGGCCCTTTTGGTGCGACCATAAACACATTCATCGTGGGCGGCGGAACGATTTGTCCAAAATGAATATTGAAGCCATGGCCGAATGCGAGAGAGGATCCCGGCTTCAGATTCGGGGCGATGTCCTGCCGATAAATGGCCGCTTGCGCTTCGTCTGGCGCGAGAATCATGACGACATCCGACGCCTTAACGGCATCGGCGACCGGCATAACCTTCAGCCCGCTGTGCTCCGCCTTCTTCCATGAGGCGCCTTCGCGCACCCCAACCACCACACTCACGCCGCTCTCCTTCATATTGAGCGCATGAGCATGTCCCTGACTACCATAGCCGATCACCGCAACTTTTTTATTCCGAATGTGTTGAATGTCAGCATCCTTGTCGTAGTAAACCTTCATCGATGACTCCTTGGGGTAATAGCTGTATCAAGAAACCGATTGGGCATTGAGTCCGAGGTAACGCTTATTCGCGGGCAATCTTTTTTGCCGGCACATCCGCCGACCGAATCAACTCGCGGGCCACCGCAACCCGTCCGGTACGTGTGAGTTCTTTAATTCCAAGTGGCTGCAGCAAGTTGATGATCGCCTCGATCTTTCGTGGGTCTCCAGTCACCTCAATCGTGTAGGTCGACGGCGTAGAATCGATGACGTTGGCACGAAAAATGTCGGCAATTCGCAACGCTTCTGCCCGATCCTCTGGCCGCGTATGCACCTTGATGAGCGCCGTCTCCCGTGACACAAAATCGCTCTCGTTCAGATCCACGACCTTAATCACGTCGATGAGTTTATTGAGCTGTTTCACGATCTGCTCGATGATCCGTTCGTCTCCGGACGTCACAATGGTCATCTGCGACATAGACGGATCAAGCGTTGGCGCGACTGAAAGACTTTCGATGTTGAATCCGCGTCCGCTAAACAGGCCGGCGATGCGAGACAACGACCCAAACTTGTTCTCAACAGTGACAGAAATAATGTGTTCCATACCCGCGCGACTCCTGATGCCGTCGATTATGCCGTAAGGATCGTGTCCGAATCCTTCGGAGTCACCTGCCCCACTCCAGACTGCTTATTTCTCAAGGCGGGCGGATCTTCCAAAATCATTTCATGGTTGCAGCCGCCAGCGGGAATCATCGGATAAACGTTTTCATATCGATACGTCGGCACATCGACGATAACCGGTTTGTTCACTGCGATCGCTTCCTTGAGAACGGCATCAATCTCAGAAGGCTTGCTGGCCCTGAGCCCGACTGCTCCGTACGCCTCTGCCAACTTGACAAAGTCCGGCGTCGTCTCCAAATCGCTCGAGGCA
Organism: Nitrospirales bacterium; assembly: GCA_038200685.1. Classification (GTDB taxonomy): domain Bacteria; phylum Nitrospirota; class Nitrospiria; order Nitrospirales; family Nitrospiraceae; genus Palsa-1315. Next base: position 6,695 of record JBBRRN010000027.1, on the reverse strand, counting down.
TACCGACCTTCATAGAAGAGATCCTGCCACTGCCGGACCATCCCATGGAATCGGTTGTTCAGAATGATGATCTTGACCGGCAACTTATGCACCACCGCTGTTGCCATTTCTTGCATATTCATTTGGATACTGCCGTCTCCGGCAATGCAGAGAACCAGCCGGCCCGGGAACGCCGCCTGCGCCCCCATAGCAGCAGGGAAACCGAACCCCATGGTCCCAAGTCCCCCCGAAGTTAACCAGCGATTTGGCTTCGCCAACTTAAAATATTGGGCAGCCCACATCTGGTGTTGCCCGACATCGGTCGACACGATCGGATCCCGATCCTTCGTGAGTTCATACAGTCGCTGAATAACATGTTGCGGTTTGATCGGCCCATCCACTTCCTGTTGATAGGCCAGAGGATTTGCGTGTTGCCACTCGCGAATCTGATCCCACCAGGGCTTGCGCAGCTCCCATTGATCGCCATTCACCGTGGCACGAAGAATTTGAATCAACTCACGGAGCACCATCTTGCAATCGCCCACGATTGGAATGTCGACATTGACATTTTTACGAATCGAAGTCGGATCGATATCGATATGGATCACCTTGGCATGTGGACAAAACTCTGAAACCTTTCCGGTGACACGATCGTCAAACCGTGCTCCAATGGCCACGACAAGATCGGAATAATGCATAACCATATTCGCCCAATAGGTGCCATGCATGCCCAGCATGCCCATCGATTGGGGATGCTCGCCAGGAAACGCCCCAAGCCCCATCAACGTCATGTCGACCGGCATATGGGTCAGTTCAGCCAACTCCATCAATTCTTGCGACGCACCAGAGAAGATGACACCGCCGCCGACATACAGCACCGGCTTCTTTGCCTTCGTCATGGCCTCGGCCGCTTGCTTAATCTGCCACTTATTCCCTTCATACACTGGATTGTAGCTACGGATGGAGATAGAACTCGGATAGACAAATTCCGCCTTATCCATGGATACGTCTTTCGGAATATCCACCAGCACAGGGCCTGGACGCCCCGTCGTCGCAATGTAGAACGCTTCCTTGATCGTGACCGCCAGATCTTTCACATCTTTCACCAGGAAGTTATATTTAGTGCAAGGACGACTCAATCCCATGTTGTCCGCTTCCTGGAACGCATCATTTCCAATCAGGCTGGTGGGAACTTGCCCGCTAAAACACACCAACGGCACAGAGTCCATGTACGCATCCGCCAACGCTGTAATTACGTTCGTCATACCCGGCCCGGAAGTCACAAGACAGACTCCGGCTTTTCCGGTCGCCTTGGCGTAGCCTTCTGCCATATGCCCTGCGCCTTGCTCATGGCGTGTCAGAACCACTTCAATGTCTGTCTGCTGATGAAGCATGTCGAAAATCTTCAGAACGACACCACCCGGAAGCGCAAAAATTGTCTTGACGCCTTCCCGTTTGAGACATTCGATGAGGATTTCAGCACCTGTGAGCTTCATGAGAAAACCTCCCTCCTTACCGCTAGCTAGGCACTAGGCAGAGGAGTCAGCACGGAAATAGAATACACGGCAGCTCGTCAACACGTAGACGGGACACGACAACCACGACTGATCAGAACATTCTGAAAAATCAGGGAGAAAGATAGCTGATCCTATCACCAGGTGTTTCTACGCGTCAATAGATAGCAGGCATTGATCTGGCAACCTTCTTACCTGACAGCGTACTTCCTTACATGATATTTTCCACACTCCAACTCAATGGTTCGGATCGCGTTCAACCATGAGCAACCCTCTCCGCGTAATCATCTTGTCTCGTAAAGACTGCCATCTCTGCGATATCATCCACCGAATGGCTGTCCGACTACAGTTAGAATTACACATCGACATAAAGAAAATATCTATCGAAGGCGATTCGGTCCTGATGGAGCGCCATGGGACACGGGTTCCCGTGATCCTGCTCGACGACATCGAGCATTTCTCGGGAAATGTGACGGAAGGGGAGTTACGACGAGCAATAAAAAAAGCGCGGTGGAGAAGACCGATAAGCCGGATTCTGTCTTGCCTAGGATATGCTCCCAAGCAAGGGTGATCATTTCTCTGGGATTCGAGTTACCTCGAACCTCAAGCGACCTACCCGAAGACCTCGGCCGGGCCAGCCGGTCGCCGACTCTCCGAAGAAAGCCGACAGATGTCTTCCTATTTGGCCTTGCATCGGGCAACGCTTACCGTGCCAGTGATGTCACCACCACCGCGGTGGGCTCTTACCCCACCGTTTCACCCTTACCCTGAGCCAAGGTGACCGAATTGGAATCCCGTCACCTTGGCCATCGGCGGTTTGTTTTCTGTGGTGCTGGTGTCGGATCGCTCCGCCTGGGAGTTACCCAGCGCCCTGCCCATGAAGTCCGGACTTTCCTCTCGTAGCGTCTCCGCCACGAGCGATCACCCAGTCTTCTCCCTCGCGCCAGAGTACTATAGGGCTGTATGGGGGGCGCTTTCAAGGGCGCTCTGCACAAGTTTCGACCTACTGTACGCCCGGCAAGAACGCCGCGGGAACCGGCTGCCTGGTCTGGTAAATCGCCATGGCCTCCGGCATCCATTTTTTCAGCTGGTCGATGCGGGTTTCATGGCTCGGGTGTGTGGACATAAATTCTGACGGCCCTCCGCCACCGGACGCTTGCCCCATCCGCTCCCACAGAGGTACTGACTCGCGCGGGTCATAGCCGGCGTCTGCCGCGAGTAAGATTCCAATATAGTCTGCTTCCGATTCATGCTTTCGACTGAAAGGGAGCAGCACGCCCACCTGCGCGCCGACACCCAACGCCGCCATCGTCGCCTGCCCCAACATCCCGCCCCCGCCTGCCGCCCCGGCTACCGCGCCGACAACTTGCATTGTGGTGTTCGTCAACTGACTTTGGCTCATCCGTTCTGCGCCATGTCGAGCCAACGCATGGACAACCTCATGTCCCATGACCGCTGCCAACCCCGCCTCAGTCTTGGCCATCGGGAAGATGCCGGTGTACACCGCCATCTTCCCGCCAGGCAGTGCAAAGGCATTTGCCGTCTTGTCATCCTTGATAACCGTCACTTCCCACTGAAACTGGTTCGCCATCGCGGCATACTTCGAGCGCTTGGCCGCTTCGACAATGCGGGCCACAATTTTCTTCACTGGCTCGATCTCGCGAGGATCTTGAGACGGTCGCATTTTGGGATCGCTCTTCACTTGATCATAGGCCTGCGCGCCCATTTGCATTTCATCCGACACCGATGTCATGAGCAACTGTGACCGCCCCGTGTAAGGATTGGTTTGGCACCCTACCAGCGAGAGGAGCGTCACACTCATCACGACAATGAATGCGGAACGCGAACGCTGTTTGACCGTACGCATTGAACGACCTCCTCTTCTCCGGTCGATTCTGTCGACTCCAACGAAATCGGCCACTCTAGGTTGGTTTATTAGATTACCCTGCCGCTCTGAGATTTTCTACTACCCGGATGCTGGGAAAGTCCGTCAGCTGCGTTCTTGCGTCATCTCTTCGCTCACGACGACCTTGCTGAGAGGATTTTTTGAGCATCCTGCGCGCGGTCCCCCATTGTTTTAGATGGGCAAGCCTTTGAGTTTCCCGTGCCACAATAGTTTTCTACCGCCTGCTGAGCCTTTTGATTGTGACAGACAAGACGCCGCACACCCCCCATCGAACGCATCGGATCGATGAATCCGGCAAGGGAGACTAGTTTGCCATCTGGTCATTGCCGGCGTCTTCGTCGATGCCACCACACAGGGAGAACTGCCCCTTGTGCGGGTCCGAGATAGCACGAAAATATCAGACGGCCGTATTCTCGATATGGCGCCTGATATCCGGACAATTTGTCCCCACAGCATAATTGTAATCGGACCACAACGATACAACGAACTCTATGTGAAGATCCTGAACTTGAATCGCCTGCTGGCGTGGGGCCATGCCAAGGCCTTAGAGACGTTTCTGGAAAATGGTTTGTGCAGGCGGGCGGCAGATCCGTTTGGCGACGAGCGATTGATTCTGAATGCCTTACAGGAAGGGGGGGGGCACAATTATATGAGAACAACGGGCCGAGTCCGATCTGGCAGTGACCGCCGCCTCTACCGTGGCCCGCGCAGAATTCCTCCTACGATTACAACACCTCTCGGACGAGATCGGCACGACGTTGCCCAAAGGGGGCATCGCCAGCCGTTGAATTGGCCGGACGTATGATCGTGAAAAAGCATGGAGAGGAACGGCTAGAATCAGTTGCCGAACTACACTTCAAAACAACTCAGCCTGTGCTGGAGAAAACCGGCTAGACCGACTCACCGATCTCAAGGACCGACGTCTTATCGAGATCGGGGCCGGGCGTGGATTCAACAGGAATCTGCCCACTCCAGTAGAGCATTCGACGGCAGTAGGGGCAGGTATGGAGATCTCCCCCGCGCTTGACTTCTGAAATCAGTTGTGGAGGAAGCTGCAAACGGCATCCGGAACAGATCCCCTCCTTGATTTCGGCGAGCGCATGGTCCTTGCGCGACGCTTTGATGGAATTATAGCGATTGAGAAGCCCCTTCTCGACATGAGCCGAGCGGGCTTGCTGCTGCGATTCGAGATCCGCCAATTCCGTTGAGAGGCTGTGTTCCAGCTCGTCGAGTACCTGTTTTTCCTGCGCGAATGATTTCTCGATGGTACTGAGCTTCTCTTGCGCTTCTTTCGCCGCCCGTTGCAGCTGTTCCACCTTCTCCATGCACAACAAGATCTTCTCTTCGATGTCCCCTTTTTTCTTGTTGGCCACCTCGATCTCGAACAGATGAGCCTGATATTCCTTATTAGACTTCAACTCGGATAGCCGTGACTTCATTTTGTCAGTGTGCGCTTCATGCGCTTCGAGGTCGTGTTCGGACGACCGCCGCTCTTTGATGAGTGTCTCCACCGACCCACTGGTCTCCTGATGGAGCTGCCGCGCTTCCCGAAGTGGGAGGTCAACCACTCGAAGCCGTTCGGGAATTTTCCGGCGCTGTTCCTTGATCTCCGCGATACGGAGATCCAATTTTTGCAGTTCGATAAGAGGAGAAAGATTCTGGTTCAATGCACTCCTAATAACAGTTGTTCAGAATAACAATCTCGACCGATGAGTTCCCCAGCTATACTGGTGGGCCCACTAGGACTTGAACCTAGGACCAGCTGATTATGAGTCAGCCGCTCTAACCACCTGAGCTATGGGCCCGATCAGGCGGTGACTCTCTCGTGCCTGCCCCGCAGATACGCACAGTCGATTTTAGGCTGCCCAGAAGGGGGGAGTCAAATCCCGAGTGGAATGCTTCATGGCGCATCACAAACCTTCCACAAAACTGCGCAGTTTCTTGCTCCGGCTCGGATGGCGCAGCTTGCGCAAAGCCTTGGCTTCAATCTGTCGGATACGTTCGCGAGTCACCTCGAAATCCTGACCGACTTCTTCCAGGGTATGGTCAGTGGCTTCCCCGATGCCGAACCGTTTCCGCAACACTTTCTCTTCCCGTGGTGTGAGTGTTTCCAATGCGCTGTTGATCTGGCGCTGGAGATCGTACCGAATCGCCGCCTCCAGGGGAGACACCGCCTTCTTGTCCTCGATAAAGTCTCCCAAATGGCTGTCTTCTTCTTCCCCGATCGGAGTTTCCAGGGAAATCGGTTCGCGCGCAATTTTTAAAATCTTCCGCACTTTATCCAGCGGCAGATCCATGCGCTCGGCAATTTCCTCCGGCGTCGGTTCGCGACCGAGCTTCTGGACCAGATGGCGAGACGTCCGGATCAACTTATTGATCGTCTCGATCATATGCACGGGGATACGGATCGTCCGAGCTTGATCGGCAATTGCGCGGGTAATCGCCTGGCGGATCCACCAGGTGGCATAGGTACTGAACTTGTAGCCGCGCTTGTACTCAAACTTGTCGACGGCCTTCATCAAGCCGATATTACCTTCCTGGATCAAGTCGAGGAACTGAAGACCTCGATTCGTATACTTCTTGGCAATACTGACGACGAGACGCAGGTTCGCCTCGACCAGCTCGGCTTTCCCGCGCTTAACCTTGTCCTCCGCCACATCCAGACGCTTAACTGCATCTTTAATTTCTTCCGCAGACACGAGAGCTTCTTCGGTCTCGAGTATTCGAATCCGGCCCTTCGCCGCCTGATACACCTTTTTTATCTCGTTGAGCGCCTCCTCCGAACAGCTCGTCTTGCGTTTGACGGCGAGAAAGTCTTTTCGTTCGCGACAGAGTCTCTTGAGCGCCTCAGCACCGGCTTCTCCGCTGATCCCAAGCCGCCGCTGACAACTCACAATCTCTCGCTCCGACGTTCGGATCTGAATCGCCAACTCCCGCACACGCTGCACCATTCGATCCTTCAATACGCCATGCAGATTGACGGACTCCATCTTCTCGACGACCTGATCTCGAATCGTATCGATCTGTTTTTTGATTTTCTTCTGCTTCGCGGGATCGTTGTCGGCATGGCGAGCCACTTCATACAGGCCCTTGAGCGAGGTCGAGATTTTCCGGACGGAGCTCAGCCCTTCGAGCGTCTTCACCCGGAGCTCTTCATAGTCCCGCTGGATTTGTTCCTCCTCGAACTCTTCCTCGGTCTCGACGATCGGGACGATCTCACGCACGTCAATGGTCCCGTTCTTAAGCTGATCGTACAGGGCGAGGACAAACTCAATCGTCATCGGCATCCCATAGAT
>JBBRRN010000026.1:0-15142 GCA_038200685.1 Nitrospirales bacterium | reverse complement strand
GTCGAGGAGGAACTCGTCTGTGAAGCTCAAGTAACGGCTATGGTGACCGAGGAGAAGGACGTGAAACGAGAAGCGTGAGATGAAGAGACATGTGGCGGCGGTCACATGTGTAGATGACAAATAACGATTCACAATTTTCGTTTCACTGGAGGTTCAGCGTGCAGATTCATTCAGCAGCGATTGTTCATTCCAAGGCGAGTCTGGCCGATGATGTGGAGATCGGACCGTTCTGTGTGATCGGTGAGCATGTGACGATTGGAGCAGGAAGCCGATTGTTATCTCATGTGACAGTCGATGGATGGACGGAGATCGGTGAGCGGAATGTCGTGCATCCTTTTGCCTCGATCGGCGGCCCGCCACAGCATCTCGGATATAAGGGGGAACTGACCAAGGTCATCATCGGGCACGACAATATTCTTCGCGAATATGTCACGATCAACCGTGCCACCGTGGAGGGCGGAGGGGTGACCTCGCTCGGGTCAAAGAATATTCTGATGGCCTATGTGCATGTGGCGCATGATTGCCGGCTCGGGAGTCACCTCATTATGGCCAATGCCGCGAGCTTGGCCGGTCACATCACTATCGGCGACCATGCCATCATCGGTGGACTCACCGGTATCCATCAACACGTACGGATTGGATCGTACTCCATGGTTGGTGGCTGCTGTGCTCTTGGGCAGGATCTTCCACCGTTCATGCGGGCAGCGGGTGGCTATCGCGCGCGGATGTATGGGCTCAATTCGGTGGGATTGCGCCGACAGGGGTTTTCAACGGATCGCGTGTCGGTCCTGAAACGGGCCTACGACATGCTCTTCCGGTCTGGGCATCGAACCGCTGAAGCCGCCAAGCTTGCCAAGGCTGAGTTTGGAGATCAACCGGACGTCATGACAGTCGTGAGGTTTCTTGAGGGGACGAAGCGTGGCATCTGCCGGTCGGTCGGAAAAGATCAAGAGGATGAGGAATAACCGCCGTGGCCACAAGACCTCACGTTACCCACGGCGAGCGAATTGGGCTCATTGCCGGAAATGGTCGGTTCCCGATCATCTTCGCAGATAACGCAAAGAAGCTGGGCTATCATGTGTCAGCCGTTGCGCACGAAGGCGAGACGGAACCCGAGTTAGCCGGCCATGTGGATCGGATCCATTGGATCAAAATTGGCCAGCTCAGCAAGCTGATCAAAGCGTTCAAGGAAGACAAGGTCCGCCAGGCCGTGATGTTGGGTGGGATCAAGAAGACCCACATGTTTACCACCGTGCGGCCGGATCTCCGCACCTTAGCCATGGCGACGCGGTTGGCGCTTCGGAAAGACGACGACATTCTGCGTGAACTCGCAAAGGAACTTGAAGGAGAAGGGATCGCCATCTGTGAATCGACCTTTGGTCTTGAAGGGATCCTCGCAGAAGAAGGGACGTTGACGACGCGGGCGCCATCGGAGAAAGAGTGGGACGACATCCGTTACGGGTGGGACGTGGCGCATGACATCGGGCGTCTCGATATCGGGCAGTGTGTCGTGATCAAGGATTGTGTGGTCGTGGCTGTCGAGGCGGTCGAGGGCACCGATGGAGCGATCAAGCGCGGCGGCGATTTGGCCAAAGACGGCGCGGTCGTGGTCAAGCGATCGAAGCCGCAACAGGACTTACGGTTCGATCTTCCGGCTGTGGGGCCTCGGACCATTGAGGTCATGGCCTCGGTCAAGGCCTCTGTATTGGCGATCGAGGCCGGGCGTACGGTCCTATTGGATCGCGAGATCGTCTTGGCCAAGGCCCGGGCTGCTCGGATCGCGATCGTCGGGATCACGAAACTCGAACCGAGTAGGAAGTAAGGCTCGAAGTATGACACCGTTGAGGGCTGGCGTCGTCGGGGTTGGACATCTCGGGCAGCACCATGCACGTCTCTATGCCTCTTTGCCCGGATCGCAGCTCATCGGGGTGGTGGATCAGTCGGTCGAACGAGCGCAGATGGTTGCAGCTCGCCATGGTGTGCGCGTCTTCCGTACAGTCGATGAATTGTTGCCGCAGGTCGATGTCCTCAGTGTGGCGGTGCCTACATCAGGCCACTATACCGTCGCACACGTCTGTCTGAATGCAGGGAAACATGTCCTCGTCGAAAAGCCGATTGCCGTCACACTTGGAGAGGCGCGGGAGTTAGTGCAAGTGGCCAAGCAGCGAGGCTGTTGTTTGCAAGTGGGACACAGTGAACGGTTTAATCCAGTGATGGCGCTGATGCGTCCCTATATCGGGCAACCTGTGTTCATTGAGTGTCATCGTCTCAGCAGTTTTAGCGAACGGGGGACGGACGTGGATGTGGTGTTGGACTTGATGATTCATGATCTGGACCTCGTGTTGTCGTTGAATCCAGGCCCCGTTGAAGAGGTGCGTGCTGCAGGGGTGGCGGTGTTGTCCTCCTCGATCGATATCGCCAACGCCCGCATTCAGTTTCAGAGCGGCTGCGTTGCCAACTTGACCTCCAGCCGTGTGTCGACGAATACGATGCGCCGGTTGCGCCTTTTCCAGCGAGATAATTATCTGTCGATCGATTTTCAGACCAGGCAGGGGATGATTTGCCGACGCAATGTCAGGGCAGGGGAGCGCCCGACCGTCGAGGTTGAGCAGCTACAGGGTGGAGATGAAGAACCACTGAAGCTTCAGCTTGAATCGTTCCTTCACGCAGCCGGCGCGGGTACAAGGCCCGTGGTATCGGGTGAGGACGGCGCGGCGGCAGTGGGTCTCGCGCACCAGGTCTTGCAAGCCATTGAGACCTTTGCGGTTCGCCATGAAATAGGGGATCGCAGGGGATAAAGAGATCGTGGAGGGAGCGGGGGATAACGGGATAGCGAGAGAGAGGGACAACTGGATACAGGCGTGGGCTCATCCCTCCGAGTTCCTCCCATAAGAGGTCATGCGAATTCTGATTGTCACAGGCGAAGCCTCCGGTGATCTCCACGGGGCGCATTTGGCCAAAGCGATCATGGCGCTCGACCCGACGGCCCAGCTGGTCGGCATTGGTGGGTCTGGGATGCGGGCTGCCGGAGTCAGCCTTGTACCTGGTGTCCCGCAATTGGATGTGATGGGATTGATCGGGCTGTCTGCTATCCGAGCGATGGTCCAGCGCGTGCGCGCGATTCGACGGGTGCTCAAGGCAGAGGCCTGGGATCTTGTCGTACTGATCGACAATCCCGGGCTGAATTTTCATTTCGCCAGGGTGGCCAAAGCCGCCGGTCGGCGTGTGCTCTACTATATTGCCCCGCAAGTGTGGGCCTGGCGGCCAGGGCGTATGAAGTGGATTCAGCGTCGGGTCGATCATGTCGTCGTGATCCTCCCATTTGAGCCGGAACTCTATCGCCGGGCTGGAGTTCGGTGCACGTTCGTGGGCCATCCACTGCTTGATTCGGTCGCGCCGCAATATGATTGTGTGGAACTTCGGAAGGAGTTCGGTTTTGGGAAGTCCACTCGCGTCGTTGGATTGTTACCGGGAAGTCGAAGGAGCGAAGTCGAAATGCTCTTGCCGGTGCTCCTTAAGGCAGCGGCTCACTTGGCCGCGGCTGAACCGGGAACGCAGTTTATCCTGGCGCAGGCTTCCTCAATTGACGATAATCTGATCCAGGCCCTGTTGCAGCACAGCTCTGTGCCGGTTCGAGTGGCGCACGATCGAGCCAGTGAGGTGATGGCTCTGTCCGATGTGTTGTTCATTGCGTCGGGGACCGCGACCTTACAGGCGGCGGTGGTGGGAACACCTATGGTATTGCTATACAAGACGTCACCATTGACCTATCGGCTGGCGCGTTGGCTGATCAATGTGAAATGGATCGGGCTTGTGAATTTGGTAGCCGGTCGATCGATCGTGCCGGAACTGATTCAGGATGAGGCAACGGAGGAGCGGCTCTGTCAGGAAGTCTTGCGCCTCTTGCGCGATCGGTCGGCGTATAATGAAATGAAGCACGCGTTGCTGGATGTACGGCAGTCATTAGGAGAGCCGGGTGCTTCGCATCGAGTGGCTCAAGTGGTCTTAGCAGAATGTCGACTCTAGATCGTCTGATACGTTTGGTTCGCTACCTGAAGCCTTATCGGATTCGATTGGGCGCGGCGTTCGCCTGCTCAGGATTGGTGGCGGCCTTTTCCGGCGCCTATGCCTGGCTTGTCAAACCGGTCCTCGACGAGATTTTTATCAATAAGAACGAAAGCCTTCTCCTCATCCTCCCGCTTGCGCTCTTTGCCGTGGCGGTGCTCAAGAGCGTCTTCAACTACGGGCAAAACTATCTTATGAACTATGTCGGGAATCAGGTGATCACCGACATTCGACAGGAGTTGTTCGGTAAACTCATTCGGCTGCCTGTTCCCTACCACGATGTGAATACGTCCGGGCGGCTGGTGTCCCGTGTCGTGAACGACGTGACCTTGATGGCCAACGCGGTGGCGGGAGTGTTGAAGGATATTTTTCAGCAGGGACTCACATTCCTAGCCATGATGGGTGTAATTTTCTATCAGAATTGGAGGCTGGGAAGTCTCTCGGTGATCGTCATTCCCCTGGCCGTATTCACGATGGTGCGGATGGGAAAGCGGTTGCGGGCGTTAGCGGCAAGCGGTCAAGAGCGGATGGGGGATATGGCGTCCACGCTTCAGGAAACGTTATCCGGCATTCGCATGGTGAAGGCTTATGGGCGTGAAGAGTCGGAAGCAGCGCGGTTTCAACAGAGCAACCGCTCGTTCCTCAGCACGACGATGAAGGCGATTCAGGTCTCCTCCCTCGGGTCGTCGCATATGGAGGTGATCGGCGTCGTGGGGGTTGCGGCGATTATTTGGTATGGCGGCTTCCTCGTGATCAACGGTTCGATGACGCCGGGCGAATTTTTCTCATTTCTGACCGCGATGTTTATGGCGTATACGCCGATTCGGAAACTGTCCGGCTCCAATAATTTGATTCAACAGGCGCTGGCCGCGGCGGAACGAGTCTTCGGCGTGTTGGACCTCAAGACTGAGCAGGAAGCGGAGAAGGGCCGCTTAGAGTTGCCGCGAATTGCGCAGTCTGTGACGTTCGACGACGTCACGTTTCATTATGAGAGCCAGTCGGTACCGGCACTTAAAGACATCAATCTGACTATTCGTGCCGGAGAAATGGTGGCCCTCGTGGGCAGCAGCGGCAGCGGAAAGACGACCCTGGTCAACTTGATGCCGCGCTTTTATGAACCGACGGCCGGTCGTATTCTCATCGACGGGATCGATATTCAATCATACACCCTTCGTTCGATCCGATCGCAGATTGGGATGGTGTCACAAGACGTCGTCTTGTTTGACGACAGCGTTCGTAACAACATCGCGTTTGGTCGGGAAGACGCAACCGATGAAGAGATCGTTCAGGCGGCGCGATTAGCCTATGCTCATGATTTTGTCGAACGCCTTCCTGAAGGATACCAGACGGTCGTTGGGGAAAAAGGGGTGAAACTCTCCGGTGGTGAACGGCAGCGTTTGGCCATTGCCCGTGCGATCTTACGCGACCCTCCCTTGCTGATCCTCGACGAAGCGACGTCGGCGTTGGATACCGAATCTGAACGGGTGGTCCAGCTGGCGCTCACCAATTTGATGAAAAATCGAACAACCGTCGTCATTGCCCATCGGTTGTCGACGATTCAACAGGCGGATCGGATCATGGTCCTGGCTCGAGGCTCGATCGTCGAAGTGGGGACACACGATGAATTGCTGCGCCGTGGAGGACAGTACCAGCGGCTCCATGCCATGCAGTTCCAGGATATTCCCGATGCGTAACCCCGCGATGAAGCGGGTGGAGAATTGGCTGAAGCTCTCTGTCCTTCCTCCAATCGGAGCCGCGGTGATTCGAGGGCTGGGGCGGTCGATGCGAATGGATTCACAGGGCCATGAACAGGTGGATGCGTTGTATCGTGAAGGCCGGCATATCATCCTTGCATTTTGGCACGCGCAGCAACTGATGATTCCGACCGGCTATCGCGGATCAGTGGCCAATGTGTTGATTAGTCAGCATCAGGACGGTGAGATCATCGCGCGCATCATCTCCCGATTCGGGCATCGAGCGGTCCGTGGATCGAGCACGAGGGGGGGAGCGCTTGCGTTACGAGAATTGATTCGCCTGGGGCGATCCGGCGCCGATCTTGCCGTGACTCCCGATGGGCCCAAGGGGCCCCGCCAGGTTGCGAAACTCGGGGTGATTCAGCTGGCCAAAGCGACCGGGCTTCCAATTGTGCCGTTGGCCTTTAGCTGCTCAAAAAAAAACTCTTTGCGAGCTGGGATCGATTCATGGTCCCGTATCCATGGTCACGAGGGCTCTATCTATGGGGCGCTCCCATCTGGGTTCCGCGGGAAGCAGATGCACAGGCGGCGGCAGCGGCGTGCCAGGAGCTGGAGTCGGTCTTGAATCGGCTGACGAATCAGGCGGAAGAGGTTGTCCAGCGTGATATGTGAGACGTTAGACGTAAGGGGCTCAGTGATTTCGTTTCACCGTTCACCGTTCACGCCTCACGCCTAGGGCGCAAAGCCATGTGGCGTTTCTTCTACAATGTCGTGTTACTGGTTCTTTCGCCGCTCATCGTGGCAGTCTTGTTGTCCAAGCCACGGTGCCGTCCTGGATTGCTTCAACGGCTAGGGTTACAAGAAGGCCCATCCGGTGAGTCTGCCGCACCCAATATTCTACCCCCACCGACACAACTAGTTATCTGGATTCACGCGGTTTCTCTGGGTGAAGTGGTCGCGGTGACCCCGCTTGTCAACGAGCTACATCGCCGGCACCCGACGTACCGCCTTGTGGTCTCGACAGTCACTGAGACTGGGCGTGAAGCTGTGGAACAACGGCTGGCCGGTGTGGCTGACCACTGTTATGCCCCACTCGATTTCCCCTGGGTCGTTTCCCGTTTTATTGAGCGGCTGCAACCCTGCCTCTATCTGTTCGTCGAAACCGAACTCTGGCCGAATCTCTTGTGGTCTCTGCGTCGGCAGGGAGTGCCGACTATCCTCGTGAACGGCCGGCTTTCGACCCGGTCTTTTGCGCGGCAGCAGTGGGCCCCTGTGCGATCGTTCTATCGGACGATATTGCAAACGCTCAGCCTCTGTCTCATGCAGTCGGATCGGGATGTCGACCGTATTATTGCGTTGGGAGCTGAGGCCTCACGAGTCAGGCGAACAGGGAATATCAAGTTCGACCAGACGATACCGGTCATCGCGGAAGGTGGGGTCACCAGGGCTCATCTTGGGCTTCAAGATACAGAACGACTATTTGTGTCAGGGAGTACCCACCCAGGTGAAGAAGAGATCATTGTGGAATGCTATCGGGCGCTCGTGGCGCGCGATCCTTCAGCGGTCTTGCTCATCGCTCCTCGACATATTGAACGCGCGGAGTCAGTGGAGATGATGATTCGGGCGCGTGGACTTTCGGTACAGCGACGGAGTGTCATCGGGCAGGTCGGTGTATTGCGGTCCACCGGTCCTCGTGTGCTAGTGCTCGATTCGCGGGGTGAATTGGCGGCGATCTACCGGGAGGCAGTGGTGGCGTTTGTCGGCGGCACACTCGTGCCGATCGGGGGACACAATTTGCTGGAGCCGGCTCAGTGGGCCAAACCGGTGCTGTTCGGTCGCTATACCGATCACTGTGCAGAGATTGCCGATCTCCTCATCCAAGCAGGAGGGGGCTGTCGGATTCTCCAGGCGGAGGACCTTACACAACAAGTCATAGCCCTGTTTTCTAATGACGAGGAACGGGAGCGGATGGGCCGGTCGGCTCGTCAAGTGGTCGAACAGAACCAGGGAGCCTTACAACGGACACTGGACGCCATCGATAGGCTCTTGACGCCGCAGCAAGGCACCAGTGGGTCTCCTCTCGCAGACCGGTCGCTTCCTCTCATGGCCGGACGATCATAACGCACGGTGTTGAACCCTGGGACAAAGGTCAGATGGTGGCTGATGTGGGCCGCAATCCCCTATGGGGCGGTTGCACGGCTGCGCGCGCTCCTGTACGACTGGGGATGGTTTGATCAGCGGAGATTGCCGGTTCCGGTCGTCAGCGTCGGGAATCTTACTCTAGGCGGGACAGGAAAAACCCCGGTGGTTATTCTGCTGGCAGACTGGCTTCTGGCGCAGGGGAAGCAGGTGGCGATTCTCAGCCGGGGCTATCGGCGGACAAGTACGGCTCAGTATTTGTTAGTGTCAAATGGCGAGCGCCTGCTAGTCGGTCCGCAGGAGGCTGGCGATGAGCCTTTCTTGATGGCGCAGCGTTGTCCCAGGGCGATCGTGGCCGTCGGCGCCGATCGCTACCAACTGGGTGACTGGATCTTGGAGCGATTCCCGATCGATTGTCTCCTACTCGACGATGGATTTCAGCACCGCGGGCTCTATCGAGACATGAATCTCTTATTGATCGATGCCACCGATGCGGCGGGGCTTGCGGCTTTGGTTCCGGCCGGCCGGCTCAGGGAGCCGCTGAAGGCTGCTGCGCGCGCGACCGCAATCATCGTAACGAGAGCAGACGTATCGGCTCAAGTGCATGAGGTGTGCCGCAGACTACAGGCAAAGCTTGGTTCGACTACGGACCCCATCCAGGCGGTTTTTCGTCCGGAAAGTCTTGTGTCGGTAGTGACCGGTGCGGTGCAGCCGCTTTCTTGGTCCAAGGGAAAAACAGCCTTGCTCTGCAGTGCGGTGGGCCATGCTGGATCGTTTCGTTCGCTCGTCGAACGAATGGGGATTAAAATTCTGGGTGAAGTGGCCTATCTCGATCACCATGCCTACACAAGGCAGGATGTCGAGCGGTTGCGCGCCAGAGCGGTTGAGCTTCAGACGGACTTGGTTGTGACGACGGAGAAAGATGCTTGCAAGATGGCATCGCTGCTCCACCCCACCGATGCCTGGTGGGCCGTCCGATTGACCACGCACGTGGTCAAGGGGGAAGATCGATTACGGCAGTTGGTGCTTGGGATGGGGCTGAAGGCTGAGGGCTGAAGTAGTTGGAATTTTGAACTTGGATCGGAGACCTGTGGGTCGAGATATCGTGAAAAGGATTCTCGTGCGTGGGCCCAACTGGTTGGGCGATGCGGTGATGTGTGAGCCCGCGCTCCGTGGATTGCGGGGGCTGTTTCCTGATGCGCAGGTGACACTCTTAGTGAAACCGGCTGTGGCCGATCTGTTTGTGGGGCATCCGGCAGTTACGCGCGTGTTGACCTACGACATCAAGGGGCGTCATGCGGGGCTTCCGGGAAAGTGGGCGTTAGCCAAGCAGCTGCGGCGGCAAGGCTTCGATCTGGCGGTCTTGTTTCAGAACGCGTTCGAGGCGGCCTTCCTGACATTTCTGGCACGTGTGCCTCGCCGTTATGGGTATGCGACAGACGGGCGGAGTTTACTATTGTCCGATCCGGTCGCTGTGCCGGATCCACGCCTGCTTGTCCATCAAGCCCGCTATTATTGGGATCTGTTGAAGCCGCTGGGCCTCACGGGCGATCCTCCGGTACCGGAACTCGTCGTCCTGCCCGAGGAGGAACAGGCCATGGTGGGGCGATTCGTGCAGGGCGGGTTGACGGCGACGGATATCGTCGTCGGGATCAACCCCGGGTCAACCTATGGCGATGCCAAACGCTGGCTGCCAGAACGGTTTGCCGAGGTCACGGAACGACTCTGCCGAACGATCCACAAATCTCCAGGGCAACACATCAGTGTGGTCATTTTTGGGGCGAAAGGGGAAGAGCGTTTGGGCCAGGAAATTGCTGCACGCCTGTCGTCTCGTTCCCTGGTTTTGTCCGGGGCAACGACGATCAGGGAACTCATGGCGGCGGTGAAGCGGTGCAGCCTGCTTCTGACGAATGATACCGGTCCCATGCATATCGCCGCTGCGTTCCAAGTACCGGTTGTGGCGATCTTCGGGCCGACCGATTGGCGTACCACGTCGCCATTTGGGGGCGCCCATGCCATTGTTAGACAGCCGGTCGATTGTGCGCCCTGCCTGTTGCGTGAATGTCCGATTGACCATCGGTGCATGACAAGAGTAACTGTTGATCAGGTCTATGAGGCGGCAACGAAGCAGGTGGCTGTCCTCCCTGGTTTATCGCGTGAAGTTAACGTCTCTGGTTCAAACGAGATTGACCACGAATCCAAAATGAGCAAGCCCAACCATAGGAACATTCTTGACGGTGTCACCGTGTTTCTGGATCGAGATGGAACATTGAACTACGATCCAGGCTATTTGAAAATTGCCGCTGATCTGAAGCTATTGGCAGGGGTGGGCCCGGCTCTGGCGCGTTTGAAAAAGGTTGGGGCTAAATTGGTGGTTGTGACCAACCAATCCGGTGTCGGACGTGGAATCTTGACACTCAAGGATCTTGAAGCGATTCATGCCAGGTTGCAAGGTCTGTTGGAGCAGGAGGACGTGGCGCTTGACGCAATCTATTTCTGCCCGCACCATCCTGATGACGGGTGCCGCTGTCGCAAACCGAACGTGGGCATGGTGGAGCGGGCTGTGTCGGAGTTACAACTGGATTTCCGTCGTTTTTATTTGATTGGCGATCACGTACGCGACATACAACTAGCGCACAGGGTAGGCGCCAAGTCTATTCTCCTGACGCCAGCGCCGGTAGATGCGCAATCGTTGGACAGGCTCAAGGTCGAAAAGGCGATGCCGGATGCCATGGCGAAGTCTATGGCTGAGGCCGTTGACTGGATTCTGAACGATGCAGTGAAGATAGCGTCGCAACCGGTAGGAACAGCAGAAAAATAATCTTGAAATGGCGAGACGAATTGACGGCTGACGGCGGATCACTCAGGCTTGACATGTCCGACTATCGCCACATCTTATTGATCAAGCCGAGTTCGCTGGGTGACATCGTGCATGCGATGCCGACCTGTGCGGCGATTCGTCGAGCCTATCCCAAAGCTCGGCTGACCTGGCTGGTCAAACGTGAGTGGGCTGGTCTCGTAGAGCGGATCGACGGGGTCGATCGGGTGTGGCCGGTGAAATCAACCCTTAAGGGTTGGCTCTCCCAGGTATCGCCTCTTCGCGCAGAGCAGTTCGATCTTGTTATGGATCTCCAGGGTCTGTTCCGGAGCGCTGCAATCGGGTGGTTTAGTGGATCACCTCTGCTTGTGGGATTTGCCAATGGGCGAGAGGGGAGCCCCAGATTCTATTCAAGACGTGTGTCGGTTCCAGAATCGGATATGCACGCGGTTGATCGGTATCTGCTTGTGGCCAAGGCCATGGGAGCGGTAGAGTCCGGCGCGCCGGAATTTCGCTTTCGCATCCCGCAAACCGATTACGATGAGGTCGATCGTGTCTTGAGTCGATCCGGTGTGACGCCTGGAACGAGTTGGGTGGCGATGAATGTCTCTGCCCGGTGGCAGACCAAGCGGTGGCCTCCTGCGTCGTTCGCTGAAGTTGCAGATCGGCTGCAGCAAGAAGGATTTGGCGCGGTGGTCATGATCGGAGGTCCTGATGAACGAGCGGATATCGCTGAAGTAAGCAGGATCATGAAGACTCCTGCCATCGATCTGGCCGGAGCCACGACCGTGGGGCTGCTCCCAGCGCTCCTCAGTAGGGCATCACTGCTGATTACGAATGATTCAGGTCCGATGCATGTTGCGGCGGCAGTGGGTATACCGATCGTGGCCTTATTCGGGCCGACAAGCGCGGTTCGGACTGGCCCTTATGGGGTGGGCCATGCGGTCTTGACGGGGAAGGTACCCTGTAGTCCCTGTTTCAGTCGAACCTGCCACAATACGGTATTGTTGGAATGTCTGACAATAGTGTCGCCACAACAAGTATTAGCAGCGGCTCGAGCCCAGCGTTCTCAGCGAATGGCTCCCCGATGAATGTCCTCTTAGTCAGGCCTGATGGCATCGGCGATGAAATTTTGTGTCTGCCGGTCGCGTCCGCGCTACGCCGACTTCTGCCGGAGGCACGGATCACGTTTCTCTCCAGCGAGTACGCCGCTCCGCTCTTGGCGCATCATCCGGATCTCGACGAGGTCTGGACAGTCACGGGCCGGGAATCCCTGCGCGAGTTGAAGGCGTTGTTTTGCCGGGCCGTCGATGCGGTGGTATTTCTCAAACCGTTTAAACGGTTGATGTGGGCGGCGTTCCTGGCGCGGGTGCCGATTCGAGTGGCCACAGGGTACCGCTGGTATAGTGTGTTGGCGAATCGTCGGATCTATGAACATCGGAAAGATTTTGCTAAGCATGAAGCTGCGTATAACGTCGGTATGCTTGCGGGGCTTGGATTGGAGCCTGGCATCGTCTCTCCACCGAGTCTCGTGCTGACCGATACAGAGCGCGCGTGGGGGCAAGAGCGATTGCGCGGTATGCCTACACCGAGGGTGGTGCTCCATCCAGGCGGATTTGCAGGCCGGCGCTGGCGGATTGAACAGTATCATTCTCTCGCGCATGAGTTGCATCGGAAGGGCGTGGGGGTGGTATTGACGGGAAGCCAGGTGGAAGCAGACATGTTCAACCAGCACATGAGCAGTGATGTGCCGTTTTCTGCTTCAGTCCTGAATCTGATGGGGCAGTTATCGGTGCGCGAGTTGATGGCCGTGATTGCGGCCAGTCATGCGGTGGTCTCCGGAGCCACAGGCCCGGCCCATATTGCCGCAGCCTGCGGTGTGCCGAATGTCAGTCTGTTCGATCCGCGGCGCAACAATCTTCCGACGCGTTGGCAGCCGCTCGGCCAGGGAGTCGTCCTGCGTCCCGATGTGCCGACGTGCGAAAAATGTATTTATGAGGCCTGCCCCTATTGGGACTGCCTTGACCGGTTGACGGTGGACACGGTGGCGCAACAAGTCATGGAGGTCTGCCAACAACCTGCGCCGCTCAAGGTCGTACATGTCTAGCAGGATGCTGAAAAAGTCCGCCAGCGGCGTTCTCGCATCGCTCAGAGGCTCAACGTACCGGAGCGTACGCCTCGCCTCTTCGCTCGCGGCGGCCTTGCTGAACGGCCTTTTTGAGCATCCTGCATGGTCGTATGCCGTTGTGTCAGACATGCGGACCATTGGATTTCTAGGGAGTTAGCATCGTTATGCCGCTCCCTGCTAAATTGTCGGTTTATGTCATCGCCTACAACGACGAGCCTAATATGCGGGCCTGCCTTGAGTCTGTGGCAGGCTGGGGCGATGAGCTGATCGTCGTGGATTCCCACAGTACGGATCAGACGTCTGTAATCAGTCGCGAGTTTACGAGCAAGGTTTATCAAGTCGACTTCAAAGGATTTGGCAACCTGCGCAATCAGGCAGTGGCGCTCACGACCCATGAGTGGGTTTTCAGTCTGGATAGCGATGAGCGGATGACGCCTGAGTTGCAGGAAGAGATTCGACTGCTGCTCGACCGTGGACCCGGGGTAGATGCCTACTTTGTCCCACGAAAGAACTATTTTTTAGGCCGATGGATCAAACATTGCGGCTGGTATCCCGATTATCGTCAACCGCAGTTGTTTCGAAAGGGACGGTTTCGGTATCGCGAAGAACTGGTCCATGAGAGTTTCGAATGCGATGGGTCAGTCGGATTTCTCAAGAGTCCCGCGTTGCAGTATCCATTTCGGAACATCGATCACTATGTGGCGAAGCAAGACCGCTACTCGGCCCTGATGGCTCGTCGCATGGTGGAGCAGGGCCGGCGGTTCTCTCCCCCTCAACTGATCACCCATCCGCTCGGTGCGTTTTTCAAGATGTATGTGCAGCGGGCCGGCTTCCTCGACGGCAAACCTGGCTTGATTCTTTCCGGCCTCTATGCCTATTACACCGTCATGAAGTACGCGAAATTCTGGGAGCTTTCGCAGAAAGGTTGAGACTGAGGCTCAGGTGAGGGTAAGTGGCCTGTCTATGAAAGTCAGTGGATTTACATTCGTGCGAAACGTGGTGAAGTACGACTATCCGGTCGTGGAGTCGATCCGATCCGTTTTGCCGGTGGTCGATGAATTTATCGTGAATGTCGGGCGGTGTGACGACGGCACGCTTGAGCTGATTCGCTCGATCGGCGATCCCAAGATCAAAATCGTGGAGTCGGTCTGGGATGAGACGCTGCGAAAAGACGGACTGATCTATGCCCAGCAGACCAACATCGCGTTGGCACACTGTATCGGCGATTGGGCGTTCTACATCCAAGCCGACGAGGTGGTGCACGAAGACGATTTGCCTATCATTCGGGAAGCCATGCGCCGCCATCTCGGCAATCCCGAAGTGAAAGGGCTTCTGTTCCGGTATCTACACTTTATCGCCGACTATTGGTCCACCAATCCCTGGTTCTACCACAAGGCCGTGCGGATCATCAGGAACAACGGCGAAGTGGAGTCTTGCGGCGATGCCGTGGGGTTTCATCTCAAGGAGACGCAGCAGTACCTCCAGAGTGGACCGAAGGAATGGATCGCTCCATCGGAAGGGCGAGTCTTTCACTATGGGTGGGTGAAGGACCCTCAAACAATGCTGGAGAAAAAGCGGGAGCAAGTGATGGTCTATCATGGAGGAGGCCATATTCCTGTCGCAGAGGCCAAACAACTCGCTCACGACAGCTTTCAGTTTGAGGACTATGCCATGTTGAAAGAATTCAGTGGATCGCATCCAACGGTGATGGTGGATCGTCTCCAATCCTCTCGTCGTTGGGCTGCCCGCCGCAATCGGTGGTTGAATCTCCAGTTTTATCGGGAAGTCCTTCGCCGCGGCTTTCGTGGATAACATGACAGGTCGGCCGAGCGTCACATCATGCTGAGTATTATTGTCGCCGTGCACAATCAATTGGGGCACAACCAACTTTTTCTAGAGGGGATACAGCGCTATACGACCGGCCCACACGAAGTGATTGTGATCGACAATCATTCGACAGACGGGTCAGCGGAGTTTTTTGAAGCGAACGGGTGCCGGGTGATTCGAAACGATCGAAACCTCTGTTACCCGGAATCGATGAATCTCGGTTCCGACTTGGCGAGCGGAGAGTTTCTGTGCCACATCAACAACGATTTGTATGTCGCGCCGAACTGGAACGGATTCTTGATCGAGGCGATGGAGCGCTATCGCCTCGATGCCGCATCGCCGTTGGGGCTGGAAATGATGCCGACTGCATCCTTGACCGATTGGATGCAGGGACGTTGGGCGGCGATCGGGCAAGGACGGCTTTCAAGCGGAAAGGGCATCGACCAGCTGCGAACGATGATTCGGGCGATG
>JBBRRN010000025.1:0-15290 GCA_038200685.1 Nitrospirales bacterium | reverse complement strand
AGAGGGCTAGCCTTTTCGACCAGTAATGGGCAAGTAGTTGTGATTGAATCTGCGTTCTTTCAATAGACTAATATACGATTGCTTGATTTACTCACCTACGACTTCATGCAGCGATCCCTCCTTGCGGCGGCGATGGTGGGAGGGCTCTGCTCCGTCATCGGTGTGTTCGTCGTATTGCGAGGGCTGGCGTTTGTCGGGGCGGGTACGTCGCACGCGGCGTTTGCCGGCGTAGCGCTGGGCTACCTCATGGGCTGGCCGCCGTTGGGACTGGCGATCCTCTTCGGTCTTGCCACAGTGTGGATCACGGGCTGGGTCGAAGAAAAAGGCCGGATGAAGCTGGATGTCTCGATCGGCATTCTTTACACCACCACGATGGCGCTGGCCATTCTCTTCATCGGCCTCATGAAAGGGTATAACGCAGAAGTGTACGGCTATTTATTCGGTAGCGTCCTGTCGGTGACGAATGAAGAGCTACGCATCATCGGCGGGTTGAGCATCCTCGTGCTCGGTCTCATTCTCTTGTTTTCGAAAGAACTGTATTTTATCGCTTTCGATCAAGAGATGGCCGAGGCCTCCGGCATCCCAGCGCGAAAGATTTTCTTCCTTCTGCTCACACTGGTCGCGCTCACCGTGGTCGTCTCATTGAAAACTGTCGGTGCGATTCTCGTGTTTGCCATGATTCTGATTCCTGCCTCCACCGCGTATCAACTCACGTCCAGCCTCATGACACTTACCCTCTATTCCGTGATCATCGGCATCACGACGTCCGTAGCGGGAGTGTTGATTTCTGCCACCTGGGATGTGCCTTCGGGGCCTGCGATCGTCCTTCTCGCCACAACGGTCTTCTTTATCTCGGTGCTACTCTCTCCAAAAAGAATGAAGCGCCCCACGCGTCTGCACGCGCACTAGCCCGTTTGCCGAAGGTTGCCGTCGCAGCGAATTGGCAGCTTCGTCAGAAGCGCGTATGAATAATGCGACCCAGGTGCCTCATTGCAACATTTCAATAAGACATGCACGCAACAACTGTGTCATTCACGAGTCAGTCGTTGCCTTGCCACGCACCGTCTGGTACCGGAGATGCCTCGATAAAAGCCGAAGTCATCGAATTGCTAGATAATTGCAAGACAAAACATCTATGCGCATGCGTGTTGGAAGGCATAGGACTTGCTGTGGATGAATCCCGTCATCGCCGTCCCTCAAGTATATCGGGGAGAGGGACGTGTGTGCTTGTCGAGATTTTTATTCACGCAGTTATTCGTAGTGTAAAGGAGAAAGATATCGATGCGCATAAAAATCTCATTTTTGGTGCTGGGGCTTTGGTCGCGGTTCTGGGGGTGGTCTTCGGTCGGTCCAGCTCAGGCCGAATGGGTACATGAGGGGCAAGCCAAGGTAAATGGGCACTCGGGGCTCGGACTGGCTTCAATATCCCGACGCAAAGCTAGGCGGATAATACGAAGACCAGCGTCGGTCCAACGCCAATCAATCTTCACGCAATGTACGGGATTAGTAAGTGGATACGTCTCGGCTTCATGATGGAGTGGGAGCGCCGATCGATTGACGATCGCAACCCAAACGTCGACCTTGGTACGCTGAATACCGTCTCGCTGTTACCAACGGTCGAGTTTCGTCCGGGGCACTTTTCTGGTGTCACGCCCTATCTCTCGACGAGCATCGGTGTGAATGTGAACTCCTTCAGTGAGGACAATGATGCGGTGAAGATCAGCCATGCCAACACCTTTACCTATCGATTGGCGGGCGGGTTGGATTTCCCGCTGGCACCCAATCTTATGCTCAATACGGAAGCTGGATGGAACGAAATCGTGGCGGGCTTGAAATCAATAATCAAGATGCCGGCTCGTTCGATGCCTCTTCAATCAGCCTCTTAGTCGGCGTTCGCTACACCTTCTAATGTCCTTCTGTATGCCGCATCGAGCGTCTGCTCGATGCGGCAACAGATTCTTTGATACACCCACCCCACCGAGAAGACTGTCACGGATACGAAATCGAACGTCGTAGGGGGCATCAATAACAGAGAGTTGGCATTCTTCTCATGGCAGGACGCCAATGAACATCGATTGCTCACCGAGCTCCATTGTCAGGCCTAAAGCCGCGTACTCAGGATGTCCGATGTTTCCTTGTGCAGAGCGAACGTGAGCGATTGGATTATTCGAGGCGGGATTGGTTGGTGCGTGACCAGACCATGCCGGTTTGTTCGTTGGAGCTGAACCCAAGTTTTTCGTAAAAGCCCGGTCGGCGCGTGCAGAGCCAAAACAGCTCAACTTTTTTGAGTCGAGGATGGTTCAAGATGCGTTGGACAATATCCGAGCCGACACCGTGCCCCTGGTAGGCCTTATCGACAATGACATCCCAGACGGTCGCTCGGTAGACATAGTCTGTTAATACTCGCCCAAATCCGATCAACAGGTCACCGTTCCACGCCGTCACAGCGATATCGGTGTGACGCAGCATCTCGCGTGCACCTTCAAGCATCCGCCCGTTGGCCCATGGCGCTTGCTGGTAGAGGCGAACGAGCTTGGCTGGGTCAAGGTCCTTCTTTTCAGCAAGGTTGATGACGGGCTTGAGGGTAGGGGGCATCTTGTACTAGATTATCTCCCAGTCACAGCAATTCATTCACACAGAGTGTACGAGGAACGTCATGGCAACGCAAGTCCGTAGCTGTCCCAAGTGTTCTCAACTCATGTGGCTCACCGAGAGCCAATATGAATTTCTCGATGAGTCAACCATTCGAGCCAAATGTCCTCACTGTGAGTCAGTCGTTCGTTTCACGCTCGTCTCGCAGGGAGACAACGCAGCCGGTCCCAAGATGGGCCATTGAACGGGAAGTAGGCAGGGTGTCCCGGCCAATCCATCGAATCGCGAATAGGATTCCTCCCAGCCCGAGCGCCTGTGACGCAGCTTGAATCATTGTCCGATAGAACCGGTGCGTCCCACACCTCTTGCGCCATGTTGAGGCTCTTCGCCTGAACGCAGGCGTGTAGCATTGCTCGAATTTCAGAATGGGCCAATACGGCCATCCGCTGGGTAAGGTATTGGTTCCTCGTCGTAACATTTCTCAATCATCAAGCCCCTCTCGTCGCAGACAGATTCCAGATAGTTCAAGCCCTCTTTCTGCCCCGACGCTGGTAGCTCTCGGTTCGGACTCGATGCAGATTATGAGGTTTCCATTCCATACACGATTGAATTGGCTATACTGCGATCAGGATCTTCTTAACTCTTCATTCGGATTGCTTCTCGTGAGGAAAGTGGGCCGACAAGTCGTTCGGTGCGAACGTTTCATGGTCGATCTATTTCTTTTCTAGCTGATTGAGAGAAAGGATGTGCGCAGTGGCCGAGAAGGATCCCGGGTCCACCAAAGCATCAAACCCTGACCATGAGGCCATGATGGCCGAACGTCGGGGCCGCCGACTTAGCCTGAGTTGCCGTCTATTCTTTTTTGGAGAGGAGGATTTCGAAGGAGAGGCAACGGTCCTCGATCTTTCCACGAACGGCTGTCAGGCGACGTCCCTTATTCAGGTGCACGTCGGCATGACGCTCCGCCTATCCCTGTTTCTTCACGACCAGCAATGGCCTCTGCGCATCGACGAAGCCCTGGTACGGTGGGTCAGCGGCGCAACGTTCGGCCTCGAGTTTACAGGGATTAGACCGGCCCAACGTGAACGAGTTCGAGCCATCATTATGAAGGGAAATCTCTGACAGGATGCTGAAGAGGTTTCGCTTCTCACCCGTTTGACCCATTCGGGACCAGGGCGTCCGCCACAAGATATATCTGGGTGCCAGAGCGTGGCGATATAGAAGGTGGGGTTGAGCTAGAGCAGGTCGCCGATCAGCTCCACCGCTTCTTCTGGCGAGGCAGCGGCATGCACAAGATGCGGTGTGAGATTTTTGAAGAGGCTCACCCCGTCCTTGTTGGCCCCCAGCAGTATCACGGTCTTCTTTGCTTTCAGTGCCAACGCAACTTCTGAGACCGTTCCGGTACGGCGAGCCCACAGGCCACGATGATATCGCTGGACATGACGTTCACGTTGTTGCGTGCCTGACCCAGGTCCGTGACGATCGCTACGTCCACATATCGAGACACCCGTGCTTTGCCATCCGGAAGAATCCCGATCGTCAAGCTGCCGGGCACAGATTTCGCCCCCTCACTGGCTGCGTCCATCACACCGCTCGCGCGCCCTCCGGTCAACACCACCCATCCTTGGCGTGCGATGAGCTCTCCCAACGTTTTCGCGTCAGACAATTCTCGGGCACCGGCCTTGGCTGGACCCATGACACCGATCACTGGTTTTCTGGTCGACTGCCTGACTGGATGTTTCACAGACTGGATTTCACAAGGTAAATATATCGGCGCAGGTTGCTCGGGATAGAAATATACACTGAGGGTGAGAGACTTGTCGCGGGATTCTTGCGAAGGGTCTGGGCGTTCGAATAAACGCGCACAGCGTAGGTTATGGTTTCCCCCACAACGTTTCTAATCGTTGGGCACGGCCGCAATTATATTTGTAGAATTTGTAGCGGATCGGGTTCTTTTTATAGAAGTCTTGATGGTATTCCTCGGCCGGGTAGAACTGCGAGGCCATGACAATTTGCGTAACAATCTGGTCTTTGAATCGACTGGATTGCTCGATCGCCTGTTTAGAGGTTTCGGACGTACGCTTCTCTTCGTCGGTCTGAAAGAATATGGCGGAGCGATATTGGCTGCCGTGATCGCAAAACTGCGCATTCGGTGTGATGGGGTCAACGTTCAGCCAAAAGGTATCCAACAGCTTCTGGTAACTTACTTTGGCCGGGTCATAGACCACTTCGACCGATTCCGCATGCCCCGTTCGTCCCGCGGACACCTCTTCATAGCTCGGGCGAGCGACCGCCCCTCCCATATATCCCGAAGTCACAGACAGCACCCCCTCAACGTTCTCAAAGACTTCCTCCATGCACCAGAAACAACCTCCTGCGAAGTAGGCCTTGCCCTGAGTCGCGCTCGCTGCAGCCTGGCTGATTGCCTGAACGCTCAAGGTTCCGATGAAAAGAATGGCTATGGAAAGAACGGATAGAACGGCGTGTCTTCTCATGAAACGACCCTCCTCACTGATTCAGT
This sequence comes from Nitrospirales bacterium, assembly GCA_038200685.1. Lineage (GTDB taxonomy): Bacteria > Nitrospirota > Nitrospiria > Nitrospirales > Nitrospiraceae > Palsa-1315. Next base: position 10,177 of record JBBRRN010000025.1, on the reverse strand, counting down.
CGAATGGCGTGATGAATTCACACACGTACTACGGGCCTGGCGCCGCTTCGGATGTTTCTGTATGATTCGGAACCATGCGAACAGTTGCCCATTCCCTCGTGTGTGTGTTCCTTGTCACTCTGGTCGGGTGCGCTTCTTGGCTGATGAAAGGCGACCCCCCGGAGGTGCTCGTCACGAATGTCACGCCCTTAGAGGGAGCCGCGTTCGAACAACGATTGCAAGTGGACCTCCGTATCCGCAATCCAAACGATTTCGATCTGCTTGCGACGGGCATTGACTTTACACTCAACCTCAACGGGAAACGGCTGGCGCGAGGATTGGGCAATACCGCCATCACCGTTCCCAGACTCAGCGATACCGTCGTCTCAGTCCAGACCAGCACCTCGACCTTCGATGTCGTACGCCAGCTTCTCAGCTTTTCCGAGACGCAAGACCTCTCGCGCGACATCACGGGCCGGCTTCACCTGAAAGATGGCCACATGCCCTTCGACAACTCCGGCATCCTCCTCGAAAAAGGCCAGCTCTCCGGTGAACCCTCTCCTTAGCCTGCATGATTCATGAAGATTCTGCTGCAAGCGCGGATACGCGGCTCCGAGTGCTCGTCTCGCTTCGCCTCTGCATGCTTTCGCGACGAACCTTCATAAATCATGCGGGCTAGCTCATTACATTCGAGACGCAGCCGGAATGAAGTCGGCATGGGCCCAGGCCTTCTTGAACCGATCTTCGGCCTCAGCCGCCTGATCGTCCTTTCGTTGGGCTCGCAGGCTCTGGAGCAATCCAATCAGCGCCCAGCCGTTGTCCGGATGCCGCAGCAGATCCGTGTGATAGACCGCTTCCGCTTCGGACGGGCGACCGGCCAACAAGAGCGCCGCCCCCAAATGATGCCGAACGGACAATGGCCAGAGCGGCGGTTCCGAGTAGGGAAGCGCCGCTTCGATGTTGATCGCGTCCTCGAACAGCCTAATTGCATCATCGTAGCGCTGGCGGCGGACAGCGATCTCTCCAGACAGGACTCGCTCAGCAATCTTGAGAAGTGTCCGTTGGGTCTTTTCTTCCGCCGTGCGATCCCGCCGGATCTGCTTCGTGAGGCCAGCAAGGACGGCGTGTTCACCCTCAGCTCCGGGGAGCCGCCCGGTCCCAACGAGGGCGAGTCCTCGCCCCAGCCTCCACATCCCTTCCATTAAACGCAGTCCTTTGGGAGGCACAGGTTCCTTGAGTAACTCATCCCATCGGCCGAATCGAATCATCGAAAAGATCGGGGTTGGAAGGTAGATCTCTTTCACGCGGTCTTTGCGGGCTTCCTCCTCTGTGATCGTTGCCGTCAAGTCGCGAGCCACTTTCATAGACTCGACATTACGTCCCTCCATGGCCAAGGACGCCCAGAGAAAATGTAGATTGTGAGTGTAATAGCCGTCGGGGTATTCGCCGGGTGGATGTGAATCTGCCAAGTATTGCTCATCGACATGGGCTGCTTGCTGATTCTGTTCAACCGCTTCGTGGTACTTTCCGACTCGCATATAAATATGGGCAGGCATATGAACGAGATGGCCTGCGCCCGGCATGAGACCTGGCAACCGCTCCGCACAGGGCAGGGCTCGTTCCGGTTGCGACGACGCCTCGACGGCGTGCAGATAGTAGTGGCAGGCCCCCGGGTGATCGGGGTTTCGCGCGAGTACGGCCTCGAGTGTGGTGACGATCTCGTCGGTGCCTGGCTGCGGTCGCCCATCCGGTTTCCAAAAGTCCCAGGGCCGCAGATCCATCAGTGATTCCACAAACAACGTGGCTGCATCATCGTCCTCAGGGAATTGCTGCGCCACCGATCGCATGGCCTTCGCGTAGGCCTCATCGAGTCCCTTGCGCTTGATCCCCTTTCTGCTCACGTACCGTGCGGTTAACGCCTCGATGTACGCGTGCTCTCCGCGAGTCGTGTGGTCCGCCAGCTGCCGGGCCTTCTGGACCATCTCGACGGCGCGGCGTTCGTGCGTCTTTTCCATCGCACGATTGATGTTGGGGGCGAGCGCCAGCGCAATGCCCCAATAGGGCATTGCCGCCTGAGGATCCTGTTGGATCGCAGCCTCGAATGACCGGATCGCTTCTTCATGGTTGAAGGCATACACGAGTCGGAGCCCTTGATCGAAATACCGTTGGGCCTGTTCCGATGTGGTGGTGATAGGATGGTGGAGAGAGCCGAGATTGTCGAAGAGCGCCGGAGCGTCGGCCTGGTCAGCGGGTGAGGCTTCCGTCGATGAGAACAGCGCATCCCACCACGTCATGCCGACAACCAAGAGTGTCGCGAACGTCAATTCTTTTATCATTCGCATTCGTCTGGGCCTCCGTCAAGATCTGATACCATCGTGGTCTACTGAGATCGTTCGTCCTGATCAATGTTTTGAATAAGGACTGCGCGGCCTCTGTCATCCACGAAGGCCTCGACCCGATCCCCGACATGAGCCGGTCGATCGATTCGAGTATTTTCGTCATGCGCCACGCGCCGCTCGATACCACTGACTTCCTGAAGCACATAGGCCCCACCCTCCACCGCCGTTACGTGGTCTGTAAAAGAAACGGTATGCGCCGGTATTGGGAGCCGAACGTTGTGAGTCAATTGGGCTCCCAGCGTGCCCCGCACGATTCCTCGCCCAAGGTCCTCTTGCCCAGACGTTTCCGTGGTGGTGCAACCGGTACCCAATAGGCCCACTCCCAGCGCACTCATGAGACACCACCGCGTCATATCCATGTCTATTTCCCTCTCTCTTGTCTACCCTTGCTGTCCCGTCGAGTCAACAAACCGATGGGAACGTATCCCTCATGGCCGACGAATTTCAGAATCGAGTGACGCTGGAAAAATTGAAGTCGTGGAGCGTCATCGCCGGCACAAGAAGCTTGCCGGTTTCGGATGTAATCGCTTCAGCTGGCTTGGTGAACGCGCCAATCCGGTTGAAGACTCGTAGCGGGCTCTCGTGAAACCGAAAGTTCTTGACCGCCGAGACGATCTTTCCATTCTCGACGAGAAACGTGCCGTCTCTCGTCATACCAGTCAGGGTGAGATCGGTAGGATTGACCGTCCGGATGTACCAGAAGTTCGTCACGAGGATCGCGCGCTCCGTGTGCGTGATTAATTCTTGTAGTGTCGGCAAGGACGGTCCTGTTCCTGAGAGGCAGGGGGCGTCGAGCGTGGGGATCTTATTGATCCCTCGCTCCTTCGCCGTGAACCGATCGTATGAAAGTTGTGTGAGCACCCCATCTGTAATCCAGTCGGATGCCACGGTCGGCAATCCATTGCTGGTGAACCCGATGCCTAAGAGATCCTCGTGCGTCGGCACATTACGAAACGTCAGTTGTGTGTCGACGATCGGCTGGCCTAACTTGCCGGTCAATGCACTTGTGCCTTTCTCGTAGGACTTCGCATCGAGCGCCCAGAGCAACGAGGACCACAGACCCGCGACGGCAGCCGGCTCAAGAATCACGGTATAGCGCCCTGGCGGCATCTCGCGTACTTCCAGACCCCGCTTAGCCTTATCGATCGCGGTGAGTGTCCGCTCCTGGACCCTCAGATGGTCGATGGACCGATGGGCTGCGGCACCCCAGCCGGTGGCCTCGCCGGCCTGAACCGTGAGACTAAATCGTGCATCGGTCCGTTCCTCGTGGGCGAAGAGTCCCGTACTTGCGGCCATTCCAACCGTCGCAATCGACGAGGACACAATCCCGGCTGCGCCAAGATTTTCCATCCGGCATTGCCCGATCGCCTCGTTCGTGTATTCCAGTCGACGGCCCGGCCCGGCAGCGGCAGTTTCAGCTCGCGTCGTCGGAGGCGTCAGATACGACTGTGGCTCCACCGGCGGGAGGTATTCCGGATCGTCCGGCGATACATGCGCGATCTGCGTGGCTCTGGCCACCGTCTCTTGCACCGCTCCCGCAGAAAGGTCTGTCGTACCAGCGGTGCCGTGACGCCGCCCGAACGCCACCGTCACACGCAAAGACCCGCGCCTCGTATCGACGTTCTGGACGAGCTGATTGTTTGCAAACCTCGTCGTCCCACTCTGCTGATCCTGCAACGACACCAGCGTGTGGTCGCCGGTTGAACGTTTCAGAACCAGCTCCGCGAGAAACTGGAACTCGTCCCGGCCCGTCAGCCTCGGCCAGGTCTTGTGGCTGGTCGTACTCATGATCCTGCCTGACCTCCGATGACGTTCACGTTGCGGAACCGCGCATGGGACGCCGCATGGGTCATCCATCCGGACTGGCTCGGCTGGCCCTTGCCGCACGTAATGAACCCATACCGGCGGCGATGCGACCGATCTGCGACTCCGTCGCAGCTGTTCCAGAACTCCGGCGTGATCCCGTGGTAGATGACATCACGAACCATGTGTGTCCGCTTCCCGTTCTCGATCATCCAAAATGCGTCGCCACCGAATTGGAAATTATACCGTCGTTGATCGATGCTGTAGGACCCGTGGCCTTCGATGTAGATACCGCGCTTCACATCGGCGAGCAACTCATCGAGGGTGGCGGTGCCTGACTCAAGGCCGATGTTGGCGATGCGGACGATCGGGACGCTGCCCCAGCTATCCGCCCGATTCGACCCGCGCGAGCGGGTTTCGCCGATTTTCGGCGCGACCTCGCGGTTGGTGCAATAGCCGACAAAGATGCCGTCGCGCACAATGTCCCATCGCTGGCAGGCCACGCCATCGTCGTCGTAACCGGTCGCGGCGAGGGTCTCCGATTCGCAGTTGTCGGCCACGAGATTCACGTACGGAGAGCCGTATCGAAAGGTTCCTCGTTTGTCGGTCGTGAGAAAACTGGTGCCGGCATAGTTGGCCTCGTACCCAAGCGCGCGGTCGAGTTCGCTCGGATGACCACACGATTCATGCATGGTGAGCGACAGATGTTCAGGGTCGAGGACGAGATCGTACAGACCTGGCTCAGCGGTGGGCGCTTTCACTTTCTCAACGGCCTGAGATGCGATGCGCGGGGCCTCGGCCAGGAAATCGGCGTCCTCGATCAATTCATAGCCCATCCGAAGAAGCGGCGTATTGAAGCTCCGCGAGGCGAACCGCCCCTCATGAACCGCCGTAGCATCGAAATCGCCGTTCACGGCCAGGAGGTCGAATTCCAGGCGCGACCCTTCAGTCGACACAAAGAGCTTGCGGTCCCGACGGGCCCACAGGTTTGCACTGCTCCGCACGATGCCAGGCTGCCGGTGGACAGACTCCATTGTCTCAAGGAGCCGCGCAGTTTTCTTGTCGAGCGCGACGGCAAATGGATCGATCCGCCGGGCAGTGACGATGCGGTCACGATGGACCGGCTCGTCGGCGAGCTTCACTTTTTCGATCACCAAAGACGCTGAGCCTTTCGCAATCTCGATGGCCAACTCAGCCACACGCGGGGCTTCCTCCAGCGACAGCACCGAACTGGCCGCAAACCCCCAGGCGCCGTGATAGAGGACGCGGACCCCAATCCCTCTGTCTTGCATGTCTTGAATGGACGCGATGCGGCGGTCTTCACCGCGAATGGTTTGGGTCGTACTGTCGAGGAAGCGAACATCGCCGTACTCAGCCCCGGAGACCACCACGCGTTTCAGCGCGAGTTCGGCGAGTTCGTCCCAACTGGGAGCGCTCATCGCGTGACCGCCTTTGTGAGGAGTGAACGAATCTCGAACGGGGTTAGTATAACAGGATCAAGGGAAAGATCGCAGAGGATCAGAAGGAAGCGGTGCGATCGAGATCGGCTAGAACAATCCGGCAATACCGGTCGAGATCTTTTCTTGAATGATCGGGGTAGCTTCAGGAATATCGAGATCCTTTTGGCGGACGTGACCCACCATCCGCATCTGCTGCACTTTCGGTCCGGCCGTGGCTTGCCCCGCCATGGGTTGGCCTAAGGGTTTGCCCATTTTGCGATCGGTAATTTGCACATCGGTCACGCAGAGATAGGTGTTGCCCTCTTCCTTCGGAGCCTGTTGCATCTGCATACCGGGGAAGCCTCCTCGCCCGCCACTCATGGCCATAGCCTGAGCCATAAGGGCGTTCATGTCGGGCATCCCGCCACCCAGAGGCATCGCGCCCGTGCCCATGCCGCCGGGCATCATTCTCCCTATGTGATCGCCACCCATCGAATTTACGGAAGTCATAGGGGTTCCCCCACTGCTGACACCAGCGCCGAAGTTCGCCATCGCAACAGATTCCGGCGTGACGCCGTCGGCGCCCTTATGGCAATACACGACCTTGGCTTGAACCCAATAATTCGCCTGTTCAGGATCTTTAGTGATTTGGTAGCCCTTGGTCGTGAGTTTGGTCTGAACAGCGGTGAGCGTGATCTGTTGATTCTCCGAGATGTTCCGCAGTTGGAGGTAGGCGGTGCGATTCATGCTGGGATCGAGGAACACCGTATTGCTGTTCATCAGGCTGGAGCGAATAATGTTGGAACAGCCAGTGGCCAGGCTGCACAAAAATAATGCAACGAGCAGCCTCGTGAAACGTGACACGTAAGGCGTGAGGCGATCAGACGAACAGCTCATCTCAAAAATTTTCTGCCACGGCGGCGCTCAAGCGTTGCTGTAACAAGGGTGTGGCTTCCGCTTCATCGAATTTCTTTTGGTGCACGTCGGCAGCAAGGCGAGTCTGGTAGACACCGGGTTCGTTGTTGCCGGATTTAGCCGTGGACGGAGTGGAAGCTGCGGCACCCTGTTCCGTAATCTGCAGATCGGCGACACAGGCGTAATTCACATCGTTAGGCATCTTGGGCGTTGAGGGTCCACTGAATAGACTGCCGACCGCACTGCCGATCCCTTCAATGGCACCGAGACCCATTTCTGCGGCGGTACCGACAATCATACCTTGAGGGCCTGCCATGCTGGCCATGCCTGTCAGACCGTGCAGACCACCCATAATCGAGGAACCGATGCCCGATCCATACCCACCCGCGACAATGTTCTCCACCGGCATCTCCGGCTTCGTCACATTGCAATAGACGATGTTGGCCAGCACGATGTAGTGCGCTGCACTGGGATCCTGGATGATCTGATAGCCCTTGGCCGTCAGGCGAGCACCGAGGTCGGTGAGCGATACGCTCTCGTTGTCGGAGGAATTGCGCGCTTGGATGAAGACGGTATTTGCCGTCGAAGGGGGAAGGAAGAAGGTGTTGCTGGTGATCAGGTCAGTGTCTTTGATGTTGCCGGCGTAGGAGGTGAGTGGGAGTAGTAGCACGATGTGGAATGCCAGGTATCGCACGGACACCTCATGCTGAAAGAGGGCTGGATTCTACGAGAATATTCGCGCTCAAACAAGGACTAAATCAGGCTTATTTCCTGTTCTGTCGGCGTCTGGACGCTTCTTGAACTTCAGCCTCTGCCCGCCTACCATACCCTAATGTTCCCTCCTGAACGCACCCCGCGCCAGCGCATCATGGAACTGTTGATCGGTACGCGTCTGGCGACGCACCAGCTGGCCCAGATGCTCGCGATTCCTGAACGACAGGTCGAAGACCATCTCGTCCATGTCGTCAAATCGATCGTGCGTGATAAGACCAGCCGGTTTGTGCTGGAGCCCTCTCGCTGCCAGGACTGCGATTTTGTCTTCCGTGATCGCAGACGACTCACCAGGCCCAGCCGATGCCCGCATTGTCGAAGCGAAGGCATCACCGCGCCGCGATATGGTATCGATCGATCTTTGCCGCAGCGTGAGTCGCTCTCTGTGCAAGACGGTTCGCGTGGTGTTTCGCCACTCGACCATGTATTGTGACGTGGAATTGAACGCTTTGGCGGGATGGCCTCCATAAGCCGACGTGACCGGCACTGAGAGCAAACAGTCTGAGTATGTCGGGGTAACGATGAGACGATGGATTCATATCGGGGCCGTTGTGTTCGGTGTTGTCCTAGCCGCCTGCAGCGGGGATAAGCCGAAGGAACTGCTCGAGACCGCCGAGTTCGAAGAGCGGCAACATAACGTCGCTCATGCGAAGCAACTCTACGAAGAGATTGTCCGTCTCTACCCCTCAAGCCCGCAGGCGGAAACCGCACGCGGGCGTCTCACCTCGCTCCATTGAAACCAGTACCTCCCACTGTCTGGCTATCTTCAAGCCCTTCCCTCCCCCTCACGTCATCCGGTCAAACAGCAACCAAGGGGTTCCTTCTTAAGAATTCCCGTCCCTTCCCCAACACGCGTTATCGCGCAAGAACAGGCCTGCTATATTTGAAGGAGACGCCGTCCAAAGAAGCACAATTACCGGGGAGGATAAGGTGGCCAAGAACTATGCCGTTCGAGCGGGGCAGCGCATTTCGACCCGTCACCCCTTTCTGTACCATGGCGAGGGTTTTCACGGAAAAGGGCATATCTGGGATCTATCGATATCCGGCTGGCGCGCCACGGGAGACCACCCAGTCAAACCGGGAATGGTGATGCCGGTTGATATCGAACTGCCCTCCGATGAGGGACAGTCCAAGCACCTCTTGATCGATTCCGCTATCGTTCGTTGGTCTTCCGGACGTGATGCTGGGTGGGAGATCCAAACGATAAGCGAAACGTCGAAGGCGAGGCTGAATCGGTTTTTGGACCGAGCGCGAGACTAGGAGTCAGCGAAGTTGTCAAGGACAGAGCCTCTGTCGCACGCGTTTCCTACATCACCGCGACGCAGGGACATCGCACCTTGGGGTGAACATGGGTCGATCCATTCACGAAACTCCTGAATGCAGCACGACAGAAGGCGCTGCATCTTGTCTGGGTGGCGTATCGTACATCGCAGGGAATTGCGGCTCGTAGGAGTTGTCATGTCGTGCTGAGCGATGCCCCGGTTCCTGTCTTTCACGCTTCACATACGTCACTCGAGATAATCCCACAAGTCCGTACCTCGGCGCGTGCGTCCAGTGAGCCATTCACGAAATCCTGGAATGTGAAACGATAGCACCTGCTGGATCTTATTGCACCGGAGCGAGAGGTCGGCGGGCCGGGGGTTCCCGACGTGGTTCCGTGAGGAGCCTTTCACTAGCCGGTCGTTCAACTCCGGATACCAAGGCAACAAGGTTTCACCGATTTCCCAGCGCGAGAGCCGCTCGCTTCCGCCCAGGTGATAGAGGCCTGGCTGCCGGCGATCGACGAGTTCCCAGACGGCTCGGGCAATGACCGAGGCTGGAAGCGGGCAACGAAACTCATCAGCATAGAGCGTCACATCGTTGCCGGTCTTGGCAGTCCGGCACATGTCCTCCACAAAACTTCGGTCGCCGTTCTGCGAAGTCCCAGACGTCAGCACGATTCGCACGACCGTGTGTTGGGGGTTCCGCAACACCACCCGCTCGGCTTCGAGCTTGGTTTGGCCGTACACGTTGATCGGGTTCGGCTCATCCGCTTCGCCGTACCCGCCGGTCTTCCCGTCGAAGACTTCCCCGCTGGACAGGAAAATGAAGGGAATGTTCTGTGATAGCTGCGCAAGGTGCGCAGTGACTTCCACATTGTCGCGGCGGGCTTGGTCGGGATCTTGCTCGCAGGCTTTGGTTCGGCTCAATGCCGCGCAGTGAATCACGGCGTTGAGCTTGAGGGACTTCCACGTGCGTTCGACGTTCGCGCGATCGGTCAGATCGAGATCGGCACGGGTCAGTCCATGCACATCCCAATCAGGAGCCCATCTCTGGGCGGTCTTCACAAGGTACTGTCCGATCAATCCCGCCGTCCCGGTGATGATCGCGAACTTCTTTGGAATTGGATCCCCCCAGTAATAGTGATGACGCAGGACCGTGGAGGGGAAAATACGATGCTGCCAGCTCTTTAAGTTAGAGCGTACCCACGATTCCGCAGGTTGAGCTTGGTCCAAGCTTGACGATCAAATCCATTTCGATCCTGCCAGAGAATACCGATGCCCCTATCGTGCTCAAGATAATGGATCACGTTCTCCGGTGGCTTATGGTTGACTACTGCGCATAAGAATGACTCCTCCGCAACAACGCCGAAGAATCGATACTCATAGAGCTGCCCTGTAGCCACACGAAGATCAGGCAAAGGATTCTGTTCCTGTACTATTTTAACTTCAAATATAACCGTCCCCGATTTTCCTTCTGTGGCAAGATCTATTGCCTTATTCTCTTTGGGTATTAGCTTGGTAGCTCTCCTGACGAAATCTGCCAACTTGTTTAATAGACTCATATGGCTCCGACTCCGATATTTCTCACTCTGGCCAAGCTTCACAAGGT